>CAVEMF010000252.1:0-3561 GCA_963616715.1 Ruminococcus bromii
CAAGGGGAGGTGCGGCGCACAAATCAGGAAGCGCCGCAAGTTTGGAAAGTCGGCGTGTTTGGCCGAGCCTCACTCTCGTGAAAAGGAATCTCTAACGGCTTACGGTAAACGGTTCACGGTAGTGAGGTGGCAGGTAAATGCGTTGCCCATTTCAAAACTCGCGCCGCTTTATAATTTGTGCGGCGCACCACCCCTTCACCCCTGACCCATGACCCCTGACCCTTTTACTATTCGTCAACAGGGTGCTTCCCGTGGATCTCGTCCACCACCGGATGAAGGGTGCAGTCGCCGTAGGAGGCTAGGATTTCGCGAAGGGCCTCGCGGTCTTCTTCGCTGGCGAAGTGGGCATCGATGAAGATACGATTTCCTTCCACCTGATAGCAATGAAGGATGTGGTACTCGGTGGTCTTGATGAAATCCAAAAGCGCGGGAAGCTCGCTCTCGCGATACGCCAATTCAAAAATGCCGTGGATGGCATAGCCAAAGACCGGGCAATTCACATTCACCGTGTAGCGCTGCACGATGCCCAAGTCCTGCAGCCGCTCGAGGCGATTCTTCACCGCCTGGCTTGTAAGAAATACTTGCTTTCCCAGCTCGGTCATGGAAATGCGCCCATTCTTTTTCAGCGCGTTGATGATCTTCATATCCGTATCGTCTAAAGATTTTGGTATCATACAAGGCCTCTTTTCTATAGTGTGGGGGAAATCCCTCTTTTTAATTTTATTTATTATACCTTATGTAATGGTTAAGGGGGAAGGGGACTGTAGCGGATTTATCGCTATTGGTTTCGTAGTCGGTGGTCGGTAGCCCTCACGCGTGTACCACACTCCCCACTACCGCGAACCGTTTACCGTATAACCGTTTACCGCGCATACTACCGATAGCGAGTCGTGGAGCACTAAACTCTTACACAGAAGGAGGTATCGGCTGAAGGCTCGCTATCAGTAAAAGAGCCGGTGAACGGTTACACGGTAAACGGATAACGGTAGTGGGGAGAAAGGTACGCGCGTTCCCATTTCAAAACTCGCGCCGCTTTATAATTTGTGCGGCGTTCCTCCACTCCTCACTCCTAACTCCTAACTCCTCACTTATCTTTTCCGCACATGCTATGCACTTGCCGCATAGCCCCATCCTTGACCGATGTCAAAAAATCATTTATAATTTCACCATGATAAAGCAGACGAAAATTTCTGGATTTCGTTTCAACAAAATGGGAGCCTACTATGACAATTTCATTAAACATGTATCAGACATTGGCAGCCGCGGTGGCCGTGTTTTTCCTTGGCGGTTTCTTGAAGGAGAGGATCGCGATTTTCAGGAAATATTGTATCCCGGCGCCGGTAATCGGCGGGACGATTTTTTCTATTTTAAATTGTATCCTGTATACCCAAGGGATTTGGAATTACAGCCAGGACACGGTCATGCAAAATTGGTGCATGAATCTTTTCTTCACCAGCATCGGCTACATGGCCAGCATCCGCCTCATTTTCCGTGGCGGCATCATGGTCTTCAAGATGGGGATCCTCGTGGGATTTCTCATCATCATTCAGGACGTGGTGGGGATTTCCATGGCCGAGCTCTTCGGGCTGAACCCGCTCATGGGCCTGGCGTCGGGCTCCATCCCTCTGGTGGGCGGACACGGCACCGCGGGCTCCTTTGGTCCGGTCTTGGAAAATATGGGGCTCATGAATGCCACCACCATCGCTTTTGCAGCAGCCACCTTCGGTCTCGTGTCCGGCAGCTTCATCGGCGGCCCGGTGGGCGAGCTTCTGGTGCGGCGCTTCCATTTGGTTTCTAAGGAAATAGATGAAGCTCCCAGTGTGAAAGAGGAAACAGAAAAATCTTCTCACGCACCTAGCGATGCGACGGCAGCCTATCTCAATATGGATCACTTCATGTACGCTTTCGGTCAACTGCTTTTGGCCATGGGCCTTGGGACCTATGTGAGTCAATTCTTCACCGACATCGGTCTGGTCTTTCCGGGATACATCGGCGGCATGATCGTGGCGGCCATCATCCGGAATGTAGCGGAAATGACCGAGTGGTATGACACGCAGCAAGAGGAGTGCGAAGTCTTGGGCGGCATGTGCCTCAATATTTTCCTCTCCTGCGCGCTGATGAGCCTGAAGCTCTGGCAGCTCACCGCTCTCGCTGTGCCGCTGATGGCAACGCTCCTGGTGCAGGTGGCTATCATCGGACTCTTTGCTTATTTCGCCATCTTCCGCGTCATGGGCAAGGACTACGAAGCCGCCGTCATGGCCGCCGGCACCTGCGGCTTCGGCCTGGGCGCCACGCCAAACGCCATCGCCAATATGAACGCCATGTGCGAACGCTACGGCTCCGCTCACACCGCCTACTTCGTCATCCCCTTGATCGGCGCCTTCGTGGTGGACTTCCTCAACGCGTCAGTGCTGATGGTGTTTATGAATTTATTGAGATGAAAACGCTGTCGGTTTAGTGATCAGTGATTAGTGATCAGTAGTCAGTAGTCAGTGGTCAGTGGTCGGGACGCGTTTGGCGCCGGTACAAACATAGAGATGTACTACCAAGAAAACGCGCGTACCTGCTTCCTTGCCTAACCCCCCTGCCCCCCTTCCTGAGGAAGGGGGTAAAAGCGATGAATGAGATTAGCGTCAAATGCGCCCTGATCACTGATCACTAATTACTGATCACTAAAAAAGCACCCCAATAAAAAAAGCAGGAATGAATCGCTAGCAACGATTCATTCCTGCTTTTTATTTCACCGAGTCCCAAAGAGGCGGGCAAGGAAGCCTCGGCCGCAGCCCTCTTTTGCTTCGGCTTTCCACTGGGCGCTCTTGGCGTCGGCGTGGCTGACTTTGTATTCGCGGTAGTGGCGATAGTCGTCGAGGTCTACCAGGAAGGTGCAGATGCGACCTTCATAGATGCGCCGCCCCAGCGCCCTTTCGTCACTGGCCGGCGGAAATGGGAGTCCCTTCTCTTCGATTTCCAAGAGCGAAGCAGCCAAAGCCTCTCTCGCCTTCCCGGCGGCCTCCTCCATCGAATGCCCCCGGGCCTCGCAGCCCGTCATATCCGGGAAATACACAAAGAAGGTGCCCTTCTTCTCTTCCATGGTACACACGGCAGGATAGAAATATGTCATACTCTTCCCCTTTCCGATAACCTCGCGTGATTCTCTCGTATTCCAGTTTATTGTAACCTATTTCAAGTTCAGATGCCATACTAAAGTTAGGAGTTAGGAGTTAGGAGTGAGGAGTGAGGAGTGGCGGTGCGGCGCGCAAATTAAAAAGCGCCGCAAGTTTGAAAAGTCAGCACGCGTTTAGCTGCTTCCCCACTACCGTTAACCGTTTACCGTGTAACCGTTTACCGCGCATGCTGCCGATAGCGAGCCGTGGAGCACTAAGCTCTTACGCAGAAGGTGTATCGTCTGAAGGCTCGCTATCGGTAAAAAAGCCGGGGAACGGTTACACGGTGGACGGTTAACGGCAGCGGGGAGAGAGGTACGCGCGTTCCTATTTCAAAACTCGCGCCGCTTTATGAATTGTGCGGCGCACCTCCACTCCTCACTCCTCACTCCTCACT
>CAVEMF010000253.1:0-3560 GCA_963616715.1 Ruminococcus bromii
TAGCCCTACATGAGTAGACCCTTGGAGAAGGGTCGCCCGATAGGGCCGGATAGAAATGCGCCAAAGGCGCATACTCAGCAATAGCCCAAAGCATGCTGATGTTTGTCAGGAGCTTTGCATGATATCGCTAGTGCGAGTTGTGCCTCTTGCGAGGCACTTCTATCCTCCGCTATCGCGCGCCCCTTCTCCAAGGGGCTACTCCCTAACGCTTGCATAACATAACGATTCTACCTGCTTGTATTTAAAAAGCTTAACTTAATAGCATTGCCTCTGGAAGGGGGGGAGGGCTCGAAGGGCGGGGGTTGGCTTAGCATACCTGCTTCACCATAGCTCTCAGTTCCAAGCTTGAAAGTATATCGGTTGAGTGACAAATGTTGCGGCGAAAGCTAACAAGGTATCACCGACTTTCACTCCAAATCGATGGGGCACGCCCCTGGGGACTAAGCTATGGTGAAGCAGGACCGCGGATTTCTATTTCAAAACTGGCGCCGCTTTATGAATTGTGCGGCGCACCACCACTCCTCACTCCTAACTCCTAACTACGCACTATAGTCAAACGCGCCTTATCCCTTATCCCCTATCCCTTATCCCTAAAATCTTATTTCCCACTGAAAGGACCCAGCCATGACCCCCTACTCCCTCGCCCACGACCGCCGCTACCTCCCTTACTACGGAGCGCTGGCGGTCTTTTTCTTTGCGGTGGGAGCGTACATGGAATTTGGCGCGGGGGTGCGGAGGGACCAGCGCACCTCCGTGGAGATGGAGAACCAATTTCTCACGGCCTACAAGAAAGCGCCGCCGAAGGAGAGCCACCGGGATTTTTTAGAGAAAATATTTCAAAAAGACAGCGCCGAGTCCTACGCCGCGCTCCTCGAGGAAGCGGGCCTCACGGTGACGGAAATCCGCGAGAAGGAAATGGACGAAGATTCATTAGGAAAATTTAATAAAATTCAGCTACAAGGCATAGGGACTTTTTCACAAATTATCCGCGGCTTTGATATAATACAAAGTAAAGAAAGATGGAATAGGGGAGATCTCATACAGCTTTCCCGGCGCGGGGAGGATTTGCTATTCACCATGGAGATCACCACATTCCAAAGCCGAGGTACCTATGAAGAAAAGAAATATCGTGCTCATCGGCCCCATGGGGACCGGAAAGAGCAGAGCCGCTAAAATTCTAGCCGACGGGCTGGAGTGGCAGCTGGCCGACACAGACCGCATGATGGAACGCGACACCGGCATGAAGATCGCTGATTTCTATAGAGACGCAGGGCCCGACGCCTTCGCCGATAAAGAAATGCACGTGATCAATCGCGTCCGCTACTACCACGAAGCCGTCATCGCCATGGGCGGCAACTATCCCATGACCGAAGAGAAATTTCACCTCCTGGCCGAGCACGGCGTCATGGTGCTCCTCTACGCCAAGCCCTACCGCTTAGCCGAGCGCGTCCGCCGCCGCATCGGCAAGCGCCCCACCATGGACTACTCCGACGTAGACGGCTACGTTCGCCAGATGCTCCGCAAATGGGCCAAGTGGAAAGACCGCGTGGACATCGTCATCAATACCACCAACTGCCACCCCGAGCAGACCGCCATCCTCATCGCCAGGTACTTGGACCAGCACCATATAGAATTCGCGGAAAGAAGGCTTTGAGGGGGTTAGTGATCAGGGGTCGGTGATCAGTGATTAGGGCGCGTTTGGCTGCTTTCCCATTCGCATGCGTTCGCTATCGGCATAGTAGTCGGTATGGGGGGGCATTTGACTGCAGCCCCATTCATCGCATTTACCCCCTTCCTCCGGAAGGGGGGCAGGGGGGTTGGGCGAGGCAGCAGCCAAACGCGTAAGCCTTCCTCTCTGAGGAAGGTGGCCGAAGGCCGGATGATGGGCGCGCACTAGCGGTAATGACGCAAATGACGCAGCAGACCACCGCGCTCCGACCCCTGACCCCTGATTACTGAACCGATAACGGTAATGTTTCTATGAGTGCACTAGCGCTAGATGCGTCCTGATCACTGATCACTAATTACTGATCACTAAGCTCACTGCTCACTGATCACTAAACCCAAAGGAGGAACTCTATGAGAAGAATCGCAGTCCTCACCAGCGGCGGCGACGCCCAGGGCATGAACGCCGCCGTCCGCAGCGTCGTCCGCACCGCCCTCTTCTACGGACTGGAAATCTACGGCATCGAGCGCGGCTACCAAGGCGTCCTAGACGAGGACATGGCGCCCATGAAAAGCTCCTCGGTCAGCGGCATCATCCTCCGCGGCGGCACCATCTTAAAGACCGCCCGCTGCCAAGCCTTCTTTGCAAGGGAAAACCAAGTGAAGGCTGCCGAGATTTTGAAGAAACATGAAATCGATGGCCTCGTGGTCATCGGCGGCGATGGCTCCGTGCAGGGCGCAGAAATCTTGAGCGCCCTTGGCATCCCCACCGTTACCGTGCCCGCCACCATTGACAACGACATGTACGGCACCGACGAAACCATCGGCCACGATACCGCAGTGAACGTGGTCGTTTCCGCCATCAGCCGCATCCGCGACAGCGCGTCTGCCCATGAGCGGGCCGCCATCGTAGAAGTCATGGGCCGCTTTGCCGGACAGATCGCCTTAGACGCCGGGCTGGCCGCCGGGGCCGAATACATCCTCGTCCCCGAAGTGCCATTCAGCCAAGAGAAATTGGCCGAGAGCCTCATGGAACAGATGAAAGCCGGCCGCACGAATAGCATCATCCTTTGCGCCGAAGGTGCTTGTGATAGCCACGAGCTGGCCACTTGGCTCAAAGGACATACGAATATCGACATCTGCACCACCACCCTGGGCTTCATCCAGCGCGGCGGAAGTCCCACCGCCCGCGACGGACAACTAGGCTCCCTCCTGGGCGCCGCCGCCGTCAAAGCCTTGGTCGAAGGAAAGACCTGCGTCCTAGCCGGCATGCACCGCGGCCGCCTGCGCCTGATTTCCTATGCAGACATGAAAAAAGAAAAAGACCCCTTCCGAAGAGATCTCTACGACCTGGCCGGCATGCTGGGAGCAGCGGGTTCTATCGAGGGGTGAAGTACGCTTTCGCTGCTAGTTAGGAGTGAGGAGTGAGGAGTGAGGAGCGGAGGTGCGGCGCACAAATTAAAAAGCGCCGCATATATAAGGGCGAAGCCCACTGCTTTTACCCTCTTCCTCTGGAAGGGGGAGGGCCCGAAGGGCGGGGGTTGGCTTAGCATACCTGCTTCCCCATAGCTCTGAGCTAGGAGCTTGGAGCTTGTAAGCTCTCCCTGCGAGACAATGACACTACAGCCAAACGCGATAAGCCTTCCTCTCTGAGGAAGGTGGCCGAAGGCCGGATGATGCCTGCACTGGCGGTAACAACGCAAGTGACGCAGCAGCCAAACGCGCCTGCCATATGAATCTATCGCTAAGCCTGCCTACTGACTCCAGAGAAGCTCCCAGCTCCAAGCTCAGAGCTCAAAGCTATGAGGAAGCAGGTATGCACGTTCCTTATTTCAAAAACTTGCGCCGCTTTCCAATTTGATGCGGCGCACCACCACTCCTCACTCCTCACTCCT
>CAVEMF010000254.1:0-3552 GCA_963616715.1 Ruminococcus bromii
AGTGGTGGTGCGGCGCACAAATTAAAAAGCGCCGCGAGTTTGGAAAGTCAGCGCGCTTAGCTGCTTCCCCACTACCGTTATCCGTTTACCGTGTAACCGTTAACCGGCTCTTTTACCGATAGCGAGCCATGGAGCGATATACCTTTTGCTATAAGATTTATTACTTCACAGCTCGCTATCTGTAATATGCGCGGTGAACGGTTATACGGTAAACGGTTCACGGTAGTGGGAAAGCAGCAAGGCGCGTTTACCTATTTTAAAACTCGCGCCGCTTTATGAATTGTGCGGCGCACCTCCACTCCTCACTCCTAACTCCTCCCTCCTCACTTTAACCAACCGGTTCCCGCTCTCACTTTTCTTCCGTCCTCACGATGAGCAGCGCCGCGAGGGCGAAGGCGAAGATGGTGAGCTCGCGGAAGGTGAACCAGAAATGAATATTCGAGTGATTAAGGAAGACCGTGTACCACACAAAAGGAGAGACCGCCAGAAGGAGGAGCCCCAGGGCTACGCTTCTATGCGTCTTGACTGGCACTTTCTTTTTTAATCCCCGAATGCGAAGGTAAAGGAGCGCCATCACAAAGAGCAAGAACGCCACCATCGCCGGAGTATTGGTCAAGGGATAAAAATTAAGAATGAGTGTGGTATACAGATCCACCATCGCCGGTTTGTCTGCTTCCACTTGCGTATTCCCCATGCGATAGAGCAGCTGAGTCAGCGCATCGGCAAATACATTCACGTCGGTCATCGCCGTCGCCAGCGCCCATTTAGAAATATACATGCCGCCGTAGCCGATGGCCCAGAAGATGCCGCCCACGATGACGCGCTTTGCGCCGTCAAAAGATTTTTGGAGAAGCCCTTTCTTGTGAGCCAGGAGGAGCGCTACGGTCATGGGGATGCCGTAGGAGAAAAGCGGATAGGTCAGGAAATCGAAGTAGGCTGTGGCGATACCGGCAGCGGTGAGGATGTAGATTTCCTTTCCCTCAGCGATCCATTTCTCTTTGTAGAGCATAGCCATGGAGAAGAGCACACCCAGATAAAACATATCCGCATTTTGGAAAGACATGGCTAAAGTCACGGGATTTAAGAGCAGATAGGTCAGGAGGAACGCCCAGCCATAAAGCTTCCCCAGCCGGTCCGAAAGGAGGGCGAAGAGACCGAAAGCCAATAGAATTTGCAAAGTCATATTGAGCATCCGGATCGTGCTGAACGGGAAAGCGAAGAGCAAAGGTTTCAGCCACAGGAGATAGCCATTCCAGTAGCGAGGGTAAGAGTCCCTTTCCATGCCATCAGTCTTATCTTCCACAAGATCTCTCAGGGCATCGACCGGTCTTTCTACGCGGGTCGTTACCGGTGTCCCATCGCCATCTCTCCGATGAACCAAGGTGATGTCCTTCGTCCGGGTCAAGCGAGGATTCAAGAGCGCGTCCTCCCACGGCGCCTTATCTTTGGGAAATAGAGCGGTATTCATCATAATCGCCTCTGCATAGGCATCGTTCACCGAGCTCACCGTCCGATCATCTATCCAGAAGGTGACGCCACCGATGTCATTGAATACGTAAGACACCGTACGATTCGTCTTGGCGTGAAGCAGCATATGTTCTTCAGGAAGCAGATACACCATAGTCAAAGCCGCCCAGCCCAAGAGCGCCGCCAGAAAGACAGCGGCCAAAGCTTTCCCTAATTTCCAAAGCATGAAATCACTCCTATTTTATCCCATTCTATACGCTTATCATTTCACATGATTTCCA
The DNA here is from genome assembly GCA_963616715.1 of Ruminococcus bromii. Classification (GTDB taxonomy): domain Bacteria; phylum Bacillota; class Negativicutes; order Veillonellales; family Dialisteraceae; genus Dialister. The sequence goes on from CAVEMF010000254.1 coordinate 1,749, forward strand.
TAGGCAACCAAATCAGCGGATCTGCACAGGAATATCGCCGCTAGGTGCAAGCACAATCAATACATCTTTCCCATCGGTTTGTATTTTGTGATATCCATTTTCCAGTACCACCGGCAGATTCATGTATTTCTTCGCCGCTGTTCTCATATCTGCCTGCCATGCCAAATCGTGATAGTAATAGAAATAAAACATTTTCCACAAATCATCGCCGGCAAAAGTAGAAACAATGAGACGCTTCACCGCCGGATATTCTATTTCTACATGTCTAACCAGCGGCGATTTTCCAATATCACCTAAGATGTGATACCGAATCTCACGATCTCCGGTCAGATGAAGCCCATTCAAGTCCTGCACCAGAAGCTGCACGCGGAAATCCGTATACCGCTTCTGGTCCGCCAATGCATTGCCATAGGCGGCCGCGCCGGTCATGAGCTGCCAGGCAACAAGCAATACCAGGCATTTGGCCACTCCCTTTCCATCGGCCATAGATAAAAATGTAATCAATACAAATGAAAACCAGATACCCATACCAAATAAGCCACGTGGAAAAAGAAATAATTTTTCAAATCCCAGATAGGGGCCGTAAGAAAGAATGGCAGTCGATACTAAAAGAAGGAAAGCGGTAAGCAAGCTGACTATCCCATTCCGTTTTGTGGCTTTTCTCACATAGAGCAGCCAAAACAAAGCTACAGTCAGCATCAAGATCTGCGTCACAAAATTCATATCCTGCCAGACCGTCTGCAAATAAACCGTCGCATTTCGCAAGAAGACATGTGGCAGTTCAAGCACCGGAGCTATATCGGTAGAAGCATAGTTCTCAATGGGCGGCCGCAGGAAGAATGTTTTGAATGTCAAAAGAGCCACGACATAAATCAAAGCCGCCCGCAAGGTCCAGAGGAAAATGGCTTTCCCCTTTTCGCCGCGCATCCAGGAAAAAAATGCAAGGAATAAAGTCTCTATGACGAATACCCCTGCCGCCGCCTGGTAGGTCATGGTCATCACTAAGAGACACAAAAAGGAAACGCCATAAAATTTCTTCTCGTCCTTCTTCCACCATAAAAAGGGCAAGACGCTTACAAGGACAGCCAGGGCCATATAGGGCGCATCGAATTTATAAGTAAAGCACTCCAAGAACCAAGGAGACAGTCCCATGGGAAGCGCCCCCAAGAGGAGCGGCCAGCTGATTTCTTTTTTCCCTGTCAAAGAATAAATCACCAGAAGCCCCGATAGCGACATAAGACCTACCGCCAGAAACTGGGGCAGCGGGGAAATATCTGTGAGTTTGGGAGCCAAAGACACAACGAAAGAAAGCACCTGCGTCACGTACCGGCTCCAGTCCAGCCACCCATGATACCCGAGCACCGCGCGGCCCAGGTCGTCCACATAGTAGTAGTTGGCCCGAAGGATAGCCAAAAGAGCGACAGCATACAAAAGGCTAAGCCATAGAAATGGTTTCTTTAACCAACTATATTTTTTATTTTCCATTTCTGCCGTAGCGGACGGCTCTTCCTTCCAAAGCTTCATTATCATTTCTCCCTTGCTACATGTATTTCTATGCAAACAAAAGCGCCACAGATATAAAAACAGGAAATCCCATTCCCCGCATCCTGCAAACTTAGTCCCCAGGGGCGCGCCTCATCGATTTGGGATGAAAGCCGATTGCGAGCAAAAGGGGCAGGGGGCGTGGGTCAAGGGTCAAGGGGAGGTGCGGCGCACAAATCAGGAAGCGCCGCAAGTTTGAAAAGCCCTCTCGCATTTTCTTGTTTTCAAATTCACGCCGCTTTTTAATTTGATGCGGCGTACC
>CAVEMF010000255.1:0-3534 GCA_963616715.1 Ruminococcus bromii
AGCGTCACAATGTCGCTGAAGCTAAATGCGCCCTGATCACTAATCACTAATCACTGATCACTAAACCCCTGGCGCCATTGAAAAAAATTCTTGCCAAACCCCTTCTCCTTATGCTATAGTAATTCCAATTAATCTGTTTTCGCGATGAGAAGAGAGAGTACAGGAATGGAACCGCTATAGAGAGCTCCGGCAGGTGGGAAGGGGCGCGGGAATTTCTTGGAAGTGCCTCTTTGAGCAGGCGAGCTGAATGGAGTAGGCCGCCCGGGGAGCCCGATATAGCCTTGAGTTTCATAAACTCTCCAAGGCATGAGTGAAGACGCTCATGCGAAATTGGGTGGAACACGGATTTCTCCGTCCCTTTGTGGATGGAGATTTTTTTATTTCCCTAATAAGGACGAGGCCCACCACTTCTTCCTTAGAGAAGACGAGAGACGTGAGACATTAGACATGAGACATCAGACGACAGACACCGCTGACTTCATCGCCACCGCGCGTCTGAAGTCTAATTGTCTCCCGTCTCCCGTCTCTCGTCTCCTCGCGAGCCAACCTCCCCCGCTGACGCGGTCCCCCTCCTTCCAAAGGAAGGAGGTTAAATAGGAAAGGCTTCGCCCTTATATAGTTTGAAAGGTAGGTTTTCAAAGATGTCCCGCATTTTAACTGCTGAACATGTACGTAAATCTTTCGGGAAGAATACAGTCCTGAAAGACATCAGCCTGAATGTAGAAAAAGGTGATGTAGTTTCTATCCTGGGGCCTTCGGGCACAGGGAAGACCACTTTCCTGCGTTGCCTCAATTATCTCGAACAGCCGGAGGAAGGGAAACTCACCATCGACGACGTGTCGGTGGATTTTTCCCACATCACCAAAGCGGAGGTGCAGCGCCTGCGCCGCAAGTCCACCATGGTCTTCCAGCAGTTCAATCTCTTTAAAAATAAAAATGTACTGGAAAATGTGACCGAAGGCCTCATCTATGGCTACGGCAAGTCCAAGAAGGAGGCGGAGGAAATCGCCATGGAAGAGCTTTCTCGCGTCCGCATGGCAGACTACGCGAAGCTCTATCCCTCCGAACTTTCCGGCGGCATGCAGCAGCGCGTGGGCATCGCTCGCGCCTTGGCTCCGCGGCCCGACGTGATCCTCTTCGACGAACCGACCTCAGCCCTTGATCCGGAGCTGGTGGGCGAAGTCCTAGATACCATCGCCCAGGTCGCTACCCTTGGCATCACCATGATCATCGTCACCCATGAAATGCACTTCGCCCAGGAAGTTTCCTCGAAGGTAGTCTTCATGTCCGACGGCCTCGTGGTAGAAGAAGGCACCCCCGATGCCATCTTCACCCACCCCAACGAAGAAAAGACCCAACAATTCCTGCAGCGCATGCTGAAGCGGGAAGGGTGAAATATAGTATTTAATGGGGCTATCGGTTTAGTGATCAGTGATTAGTGATCAGTGATCAGGGCGCAAGTTTCGATGCTTTACGCTATCGAGTTAGTGATCAGTGATTAGTGATCAGTGATCAGGGCGCAAGTTTCGATGCTTTACGCTATCGAGTTAGTGATCAGTGATTAGTGATCAGTGATCAGGGCGCAAGTTTCGATGCTTTACGCTATCGAGTTAGTGATCAGTGATTAGTGATCAGTGGTCAGGGCGCAAGCTTTGATGCTTTGCGCTATCGAGTTAGTGATCAGTGATCAGTAGTCAGTGATCAGGGCGTAAGCTCCGATGCTTTGCGCCATCGAGTCAGTGGTAAGTGGTCAAGGCGCGTTTTCCGCTATCTAATCCCCTTCCTCTGGAAGAGGGTAAACGCGATGAATGGGATAGCAGTCAAATGCATCCTGATCACTAATCACTAATCACTGATCACTAAATCGATAGCCCTACCAAGGAGTCCCCCATGCTTACCTTTAATTTTTCCTACTTCCTTGGGCTCTTCCCAAGGCTGGCCAGTGCGATCCCCTTTACCATGGGCGTCATCGCGGCCTCGATTTCTTTGTGCCTCATCGTGGGCGTCATCATCGCCGTGGCGCGCATCGCCAAGGTGCCGGTGCTGTCCCAGTTCTGCGATGTGTGGCTTTCCTACAACCGCAGCATGCCATTTGTGCTGGACTTGTACCTGGTGTACTTTGTCCTGCCGGCGCTGGTCAGGGGCCTGGGTATCAGCCCTGACGGCTGGTCCCTCACGTCCTACGTCATCATCGCGCTGACCTTCCATTACTCGCCGGTGGTAGCGGAAATTATCCGCCCGGCGTACCTGGCCGTAGAGAAAGGCCAGCACGAAGCGGCCATCGTCTTTGGCCTTTCGCCGGCGCGCCGCGTCTTCTCTATCATCGCGCCGCAAGCGCTTCCCATCGCGCTGCCGGGGCTTGTGAGTGAAGCCATCAACATTTTGAAAGATACATCTATCATGTATTTCATCGGCGTGGTGGATCTCATGGGCCGCGCAGGGCTTCTCATCAACGCCAACTATGGCCAGGGGAAATTGGAAACTTACTGCGCTGTAGCTTTGATTTATTGGTTCTTCGTCATCCTGGTGGAGGTGGCTTTCCATCTCTTCCAGCGCATGAGCAGTCATAAAGTAAGGAGGGCCTAGGATGATTGACTTTGAAGTATTGCCTACCGCGCTCCTCTTCATCGCAGGCGCCATTCCGAATACGCTCTTCATGGCCTTCGTGAGCCTTTTCTTCGGCGTCATCTTCGGCTCCATCATCGCCATCGTGCGCATCAAGCCGAGCAAGATCGTGAACGGCATTTTCACCGTGCTGATTTCCTTCTTCCGCGCCGTGCCGGGTATCGTGCAGCTCTTCATCATTTACAACTCGCTGCCCTTCCTCCTGGCGCCGATCATCTCCGCCGTGGTAGGCTACACCGTGAAACCTTTCGACGTGTCGCCTTACTGGTCCGTGTACACTACATTCATTCTGTATAACACCGCGTACCAGTCGGAAAATATCCGCGGGGCGCTGCGCTCGGTGGACAAAGGCCAATTCGAAGCCGCCGTGGCCATGGGCCTTTCGCCCTTCAAAGCCTTCACCCGCATCGTGCTGCCGCAGGCCTTCGTGGTGGCGCTGCCTTCCTTCTTCACCTACTACCTGAAGACCATCAAGCTCCTTGCCCTCGTCTTCACCGTGAAAGTGGTGGACATGTTTGCGAAAGCCGACATCTTCTCCGCCCTCTATAACCGCCGCACCGAGCCCTACATCGCCGACGCCATCGCCTACTGGGCCGTGGCCATCATCCTCACCTTCCTCTTTAGCTATTGGGAAAAGAAACTCCGGGCGAAGGGCTTCTGATGGTAGTGGTGAATGGCGCTGTCGGTTTAGTGATTAGTGATTAGTGATCCGTGATCAGGGCGCGTTTAGCTGCTGGCTCACCATAGCCGTTTACCGTGTGACCGTACGGATTTCCGCACAAACCAAAAGGACTCGCGAGTGGGGCGAGTCCTTTTGGTTTGCTCAATTTTCTTGTCCTGTGTTATACTCTGTAAGGAGACAGTAGGTTCGGCTTTTCTCTTACTCTCAGTAAGAGGAGGTGATCACTA
>CAVEMF010000256.1:0-407 GCA_963616715.1 Ruminococcus bromii
TATACGAGACCCGTACGTACGGTGCAATGGGAGGGTGAAAACTCTACCCTATTGTTGAAGTGAAGGGGCTTATCGTTTTACTTCCGCGGTATGGAAATATTGAATCCAGCGAGAAAGAATTTGCTCTCTGTTTTTGCGGAGATACCTGAGCACTGCTTTCATATCCTCTCTGTCTACAGAGCCGGTGTCCTTCGCTAATTCGACGCTGCTTGAGGTAATCCAAAATTTGGTAGCGCCTGGCTGTTGTCTGCGGCTGACATGTACATGAACTGGCTCATTGCCGTCGCCTATCCAGAAATAAATGTAATATCCGAGAAAGCTAAGCAACGCTTGTGGCATGAGACATTCCTCCTCTTCCTTCGTACATGTCCCACATAATGGATTCATTGTTGCGGAGGAAGCTTTCC
>CAVEMF010000256.1:417-3501 GCA_963616715.1 Ruminococcus bromii
CAAAAAATCCTACTTCCTTTTAGAGGTAGGATTTTTTAATTGACGTAAGACATGAGACGTAAGACGTAAGACATGAGACATGGTGGTGCGCGTGCCTGCTTCCTCATAGCTAGGAGCTGGGAGCTATGAGCTTGTAAGCTCGCCCCACGAGACGCCAGATAAGTGGTCGATCATAAGGATCCCATCTCTTTGGGCGTCTCGAGCGGAAAGCTTACAAGCTCCAAGCTCCTAGCTCCTAGCTATGACGAAGCAAGTACGCGGGCCCGACTACCGACCACCGACTACTGATTACTAATCACTGACCACTGATCCCTGATCACTATCTCTGTACATGTCCCACATAATGGATTCATTGTTGCGGAGGAAGCTTTCCAGTTCCATGATGTCTTCCTCAGAGAAACCAAAAGATTTTTCGCAAGCTACATCCGGGAGACGCCATTCGGCGAATGCAGAGGGATCTTTTTCTTTTTCTGCGCGTACAGAAAGATTATCCCCTCCATCACGATCTTCATAGCGATTGATGATGTGGATGTCCCACCACCCATCATGCATATTCATTTTGCTGTACAGCATAGAGATCACCACCTTTTCTTTATTATATCATTGCGGAGGAACAGGGTCGAGGAATTGTAACCGTTTATCCACTCCATTTCTTTAACGGTGATACGGTCAACGGTTCACGGTAGTGAGGTTGCAGTCAAATGCGCCCCGACTACCGACCACCGACTACCCGTTGCCGACCGCCTACTCTCCCCTTGGCGTAATCATCCTTGTCCCGTAAATGGTCCGGAAGCGATTGGGATTTCCATCGTAGGAGGCGCTGGTGATGTCATTGTTCGGCTCCTCCAGACCTTCGATGTGGATGCCTAGAAGGGAGGTCATGGCGTTGAAGAGGAGGTCATTGGTGAAGCAGGTGCGCTGGTGATTTCTCAGATTTCCTATGATTTCTTCATGGCTTGCCAGGTAGTCATCAGAAAAGGCCATGTAGAAGGGGATGTAGGTCATGGCGGGCACATAGGTGGTGGGGTTGTGGTCGTGGCCAAAGCCTACGCCTTCGCTGTGGTCCGAGAGGTAGACCAGCGCCTGGAAGTCATCCCGGGCCTCTAGCTTTTGATACAGCTTTTCCATGACGGCATCATTGTAGCGGATGGTGTTGTCATAATTATCGATGTTTGCGTTGGGCCCACTATAGAGCGCGTATTCTCTGGGGTGGTGGGCGGCGTAAGGCATGTGGCTTCCGATGAAGTGGAGGATCACCAGGGTCTTGTCGCCATACGTGAGTTTGTCCATGGCGTCCACGGTGGCGCCATCTTGGTAGTCGATGTCGGTGGTGAGGCCGGCGCTGCTATTGAGCCAGATCTGCTGGTCTGCTTGGGAGGCGATGGTGGTGGTCGGCGTATCCCAAGCGCTGTAGCGCACTTGGTTGCTCACCCAGGCGGTGGTGAAGCCGGCGGCTTTCGCCGCTTCGAGGAGGGAAGGCGCCTTGGCGAGGGGGATTTCATTGTACTGGTTCTGCGCCGTCAGGGCATAGGCCAGCGAGGGCACGGTCTGCACGTGGCAGGAGTAAGCCTGGCGGAAAATGAAGAAATGGGGATTTTCCATGACTGACGAAAGCCAAGGCGTGGTGTCTCGATGGTAGCCGTATGCGCTCATGTGCTCGCTATTGGCCGATTCGCCGATGACCAGGACGAAGAGGCCTTTCTCCCGGCTATCCAAGTGAAGGGACGAGAGGAGTGCTGATCGGTCCTTCTGGCTCTTTTGAAATTCTTCGAAATCCTCTGCATAAGCGGCGGCTTTCTCCGGAAGCTCTACGATGGGATTTCTATCGCCGAAGCCCAGCACCGGATAGATCAGAGAAGCCGCGATACACCAGAAAAAAGGACTTTTCCAAAGGGGCGATTCCTTCGCCGGGCGGCTTAAGAAATAGAGAATCCCGCCATAGAAGACGATAGCCGCCATGGCACCAAGAGACGTATGGCCGGAAGCATATCCCAGGGCTTCGCTGGGATTGGTTTGCATGATGGCCAAAAGGATTTCCGGTGTGGGGAAGGTGTAGCTGGTGAAGTAGTAGAGCCAAAAGAGCAGCGCCGGCGCCGAAAGGACAAGCGAGGCGAGCAGGAAATAGATCCGCTGGCACGTGGGGAACCTGGCGGGCGGCGTCAGGAGGAGAAAGACTCCCCAGATGGCGCTGCAAAAGGCGAAGTAGGAGAAATAAAAGAAGGGCATGGTCTCAAGCCCTGAAAGCGGCCGTATCCAAAGGGGAGAGTATAGAAGCAAAAGCAGCGGCAGCTTTCGAAGTGCCGGCCGGTAGCAAGTCAGGAGAGTCCCTAAGAGCAGCGCGATCGCCGCATCCATCTCCCAGATCCAGATGGGAGACCACGTGCCGGAAAGGTAGGCATTGGCAAGGTAGAGAGAAATAAAAAGAATGACCGATAGGCCCAATGTGGTCAACATGAGACGGATATTTTTGGAAAGCAAGAGAGGACTCCTTTGAGTAAATGAGAGGGGGAGTGGTATAGATGCTAGTGCGAACATGGAGACGTCGCTTCTAGCTTAGTCCCCAGGGGCGCGCCCCATTGATTTGGGATGAAAGCCGATTGCGAGCAAAAGGGGCAAGGGTCGTGGGGCTGGGGGCAAGGGAAGGTGCGGCGCGCAAGTTAAGAAGCGCCGCGTATATAAGAGCGAAGCCTTTCCTATTAAACCTCCTTCCTCTGGAAGGAGGGGGACCGCGTCAGCGGTGGAGGTTGGCCACTGCGAAGCAGTAAAGGTTAGCACAAGAGCTGCTTCCTCGCCTAACCCCCCTGCCCCCCTTCCGGAGGAAGGGGGTAAAAGTAGTGGGCTTCGCCCTTATATATGCGCCGCTTTTTAATTTGATGCGGCGTACCACCCCTTGAACCCCGACCCCTGAACCATGAACCCATTTAGAAAAACTTTTGCATACTATTTGTCACTCAACCGGTATGCTTTCAAGCTTCTGGCTGCTAGTCAGCTAGAGGAACATTGCGACAACAGCAGAGTGCGTTCCGCAATTAAGGAAGCGCTGATTAAATCGTTTTCAAAAATCATTCTTGAATTTTTATTCAG
>CAVEMF010000257.1:0-3491 GCA_963616715.1 Ruminococcus bromii
GGGAGGAGTTAGGAGTGAGGAGTGGTGGTGCGCCGCACAATTCATAAAGCGGCGCAAGTTTTGAAATAAAAATCTGCGCACCTGCTTCCTCATAACTCAAAGCTATGGGGAAGCAGGTATGCTAAGCCAACCCCCGCCCTTCGGGCCCTCCCCCTTCCAGAGGAAGAGGGTAAAAGCAGTGGGCTTCGCCCTTATATATGCGGCGCTTCTTAATTTGTGCGCCGCACCTTCACTCCTCACTCCTCATTCCTCACTCCTAACTTCAGGTGACATTCGTTCAGAAGTGCTTCTTTTTCCGCCCGTGTGAGCTGCTTGATGCGGTACTCCTGGCTCCTGGCTTCGTGCTCGGTCTCCCATTCATGATACCACACCAGTTCCACAGGCCGGCGGCTTTTGGTATATTTCGCGCCCCGGCCTTTGTTGTGCGTCTCCACGCGCTTTGCCACGTCCACGGTGAAGCCGGTGTACAGCGTCCCGTCGGAGCAGCGGACGATGTAGGTGTAATAGGTTCGTTTAGCATTCATAGTTTAGTAGTCAATGGTCGGTAATTTAGTGATCAGTGATTAGTGATCAGTGATTAGTGATCAGTAGTCAGTGATCAGGGCGCATCTAGCTTCGGAGTCATCGTGACGCTACTACCTGCATGCGCGAGCTGAAGTCAAGTGTGGTACTGACGCATAATTCACCACTAGCCATAAGCATGAAATTGCGATAGCAGTCAAACGCGACCTGATCACTAATCACTGACCCCTGATCACTAAACCGATAGCGTTTTCACCTCTATCTAGTACCATTCGTTAATCCAATTCTTCTCTTTCGGCAGCATGGCGTCCGCGAGCTTCTCGGTGCGATTTCTTTCTGCCTCATCCTTGGTGAGCCAGGTGGCTTTGTCCAGTGCCAGGAGCTCTGTGAAATCGGCGGCGCCGAAGAAGAGTTCGGCCAGGCTCCCGGCGGAGATGGAGAAGGCGGGCTCGGGGATGTGGGTGCCCAGTTTCAAGCCGGAAATATCTTCGATGTGACACTTGAGGGAGTAGAAGACGTCCTCTTTCAGCGCCCGGATGGCGCCGCGTTCGGCGCGAAGGACGTAGATGCCGCTATTTCCGGGAAGGAAGGAGTCCACCAATTGGAAGGCCAGCTCGCCGGAAAGTCCCTGCCGCGAGGAGAGGCCGTCGAAGGCCGCCACGGGGTCGAGAATGCGACCGAGCATGTAGGGGAAGGATTTATTTTCTATATAGCAATGCTCTGCCCCATCAGGCCAATAGCGGTAGGAGCCATCGTCGATCGCCTCCTGCCAGTGCACGCGATCGATGGAGCCCTGGTGACCGGCGAGGAACGCGTAGAGTCCCTTGCGCCCCGCTTCGGTGACGAAGGCCATTTCGGAAACCTGGAGATCCCTTCCGTCGATGGAGTAGAAGAGATAGCCCGCCGGACCTTTGTCATCATAGACGAGGACGATGAAGCCTTCCAGGAGCGCGCCTTCGATGTGGCGCTTCCAGGACGCTTCGTTTCTTATAGCGTAGCCATTTCGTCTCGATGTGTAAGCATCATAAATGACGGCGAGGTCTTTCCAGTCCGAAGGCGTATTCACCATGCGCGCGGAGCGGGCGCGTTTCCCAAGGAGAGCAAGCTTCTCCGGCGCGGCGCTTCTGGCCCAATGGTGGTCGTAGAAGCCAAAGCCCATGGGGAGGTAGAAGGACGCCGCCGAGGGCATCAGGATGGAAATCGCTTTCCCCTCCTTCATAGACAGGTGGAAGGCGCCGCGGATGAGCTCCTTCGCCAGCCCCTGCCCCCGCGCCGCCGGATGAGTGGCCACGCCGACGATGTAGTCCGCAGCGTATGTATTTCCTCGCACAGAAATCTCATAAGGCCGCCGGTGGAGATCGCAAGCCACCCCGCCCGCCTCTTCGCCCAGGAGCACCTCCGCCGGACGGCAGAGCTTTTCGAAATACCAATCAAAGAACGGATCCCCGGGCTTTTCAAAGGCGTAGCTCCAAAGGGATTTCGCCACGTCCATATCTTTCTCGTCTGCTTTTCGGATTTGCATGTTCGTCACCTTTCAGTACTAAGATTTTGAGGAATAAGGGACAGGTTTCTAGGGATAAGGGATAGGGGATAGGGGATAAGGACGCGTTTGGCTGCTTTCTCATAGCTAAGAGCTGGGAGCTGGGAGCTGGTAAGTTCCTCCCACGAGACGCCAGGAGAGTTGGAGAAGCGGGTTCGCGCATGCTATCTCTACTCTATCGCTAACCGTGCCAGCTGCCTCTGGCCGAGCTCCGAGCCCCGAGCTCCAAGCTATGACGAAGCAGGCATCACCCGCCCTTCGGGCACCCTCTTCAGCGAAGAGGGCATGGTGCGTTTGTCTCTGCAGTCAAACGCGCCTTATCCCTTATCCCCTATCCCTTATCCCTAACCTCCTACCCCTTCACTCTCACATCATACTTCACGGTCAGGTGATCCGGATTGTATGCCAGCTTGGCCTCTCGAAGTCCCGGAAGGCCCAGGTCTTCTTCTCGATTTACAAATTCCGTGTCCGCAAATTCGTGGATGAGGAAATCGCGATTGATGGCCTGGTAAAGGCCGCGGATGTCGGGGTTTGCTTTTTCAAAAATGATATGCGCCAGCTTGTCATTCACCAAGTCGCCATTGGTGAAGGCTTCCACCTTGCCGTAGATGCGAATCAGCGCGCCCTTGATGTTCAGCTCGTCCCAGTATTGGAAGCAGCGGCGGATGGCGGCCTCTTCGTCCTCGATGTCGCCGTGGCGAACGAACCAGTCGTGGATGCCTACAAGAGCGTCCTCGCGATTTTCCTTTGTGATCGGTTCGTACTGGTAGTCCGAGTACTGGCGAAGGAAACTATTCAGATGATTCTTCTTCATGCGGAACTTCTTCCCCGGCAACGTGATCATGTCCGCCGTGCGGTACACATACTCCTCGGTGTCCCGATTTTCCAGGAAATCATATTTTCCCGGGCACAGCCGCTCGATTTCCTCCTTCACCCAAGGGGACGCGGAAATCAGACGGAAGGGAATGCCCAGCTTGTCGTACTCCTCATGAATGAGCGCAAGGCCACGGACAAAACTCTCCGGCGATTTCGCAAAAGGCGGCATGAAGAACGTATCCTTCCCGCTGCCGGCGCGGACGAAGAGGATCCCCTCCTCCTCGGCCCAGGACGTGCCGAAGGCATCCTGCCACAGGAAGAGCGTATTGAATGTGCAATCGATCTGCTCATAGTGATGCACGTGGAAATAGCTGTCAATGAGCGCTTTGTCTTCTATTCGAAAGGGTTTGAAATCCATGAAAATATTCTCCTTCTCTATGTCAGGGCCTGGCCCCAAAAAGTATATTTAAAATTTTGAATACTATTCTTATTGTAGCACAAGGGGGCAAGGGGAAATGGAAATGATGACGCGCTTCGCGGAAAGTTAGGAGTGAGGAGTGAGGAGTGAGGAGTGGTGGTGCGCCGCATCAAATTAGAAAGCGGCGCGAGTTTT
>CAVEMF010000258.1:0-3478 GCA_963616715.1 Ruminococcus bromii
CATGCTTTTTTGAAAACCGCCATTGCGGCTTTTGTCACTTGCGCCGCTGTATCTGTCAGCGCGGCGAATCCGTTTACCGATGTATCCACCGATGACTGGGCGTACCAGGCCATCGCGCAGCTGTCTTCCCAGAACGTGGTGGACGGCTACCCGGACGGCACATTCCGCGGGGAAAAGAATGTGACCCGCTTCGAGCTGGCGCAGATCGTGGGCAAACTCATGGCCAAGAAAGACAGCCTCACCGCCGAGCAGCAGGCGACTGTGGCGAAGCTCTCCGCTTCCTATGCGGACGAATTGAAAGACCTGGGCGTCCGCGTGGCAGAGCTGGAAAAGAAACGGGGCAAGATCGATCTCATCACCGAGCTCCGCGTGCAGAGCGTGGACCGCTATGACAATATTTTCAAAGACAGCAAGAAAAAGACCAACGAGCTCACCGCCCGCATCCGCCTGAATACCATCGCCCGCGTGAACGACCGCAGCACCGTGTATGGCCAGATGGAAACCTACCTGGACATGAACGGCAAGGGATTCTATGACATTGATAAATTTGATTCCTCCAAAGAAAGCTTCGGCACCAGCGAACCGGAAACCAGAGATGGCTACCACGATGGCGAGCTCCACCTGAACCGCCTGTGGGCCACCTACCAGTTCGGGAAGAAACAGGACTCTTCGGACCAGCCCTTCGGCCCGTCCAAGAACCTCATCGGTATCGGCATGTTCCCGGTCAAGATGGGCGTCACCGGCTACACCTATGACGACCAGGTGAAAGGCGCCTTCATTTCCTTCGGCGACTACCAGAGAGGCGGCCGCTTCACTTTGGCATACGGTCAGGCAGCCGGCATCAAATACGAATACACCGGCCCCATGATGCATGGCGTCAAAATCGTTGACATGTCCAAGAGCAAGCTCTTGACGGAGCTCAAAACCAACCAGATTGTAGCCGCTGCGGTAAAACAGAATCCCGCATTGGCACAGACACTGGAACAGGCGAAGACCTTGATCTCCAACAGCCAGAACCTCACCGAATTGAACAACAATGTAAAAACGATCATTAACGGTGTAGCGCAAGTAAATCAGCAACTTGCAGACGCCATCAACGCCAAAGTGGCTGAGAGCTCGGTGAAACTGGCAGGCCTGGGCAGCGGCGAGTATGGTTACTACGATCCCAGCAATGAGACCCTCTACCCCATGGGCAAAGATGTAGTCATGGGCTTTGGTGATGAAGAAGACGTGCCGGTGGCTTACGCTTCCTACATTTACAAAGTGCCGGACCAGTGGGAATTCCACGCCTATGGCATGAAGGCCTGCGGCCCGGTGGGCCACATCGCTAAAGCCTATGGCTTTGCCGGCTCCGTGCAGCTCACCCCCATGCTCCGTCTCCAGGGCGAATTCGTCAAGAACCTTAGGAAACTTCCGCTCAATAACGAAAGACCATATAGCTACAACGTGGGACTCCACTACGGCAATGCCAATGTACTGAAAGCCAAGACCTTCTCCATCGGCATGGACTATGTATACAGCCAGGCCGGCACCTACTTCGGCGGCTCCAGTGATGCCATCGTGGATCAGTACACGGGCCACGTGTATAAAAACTGGAACGGCACCGGCAAGAGAATGCCCGCCTACTTCGCAGACAAGATGGACGCTATCTTGAATGATACCGACCACGGCCAGAAATTTGGCGGCGCGAAATTCTGCCTCGCCAAAGCAGCCTACGTCCCCATGCGCGGCCTCATCGTGGAAGCAGAGTACGGCTTCAACGCCAAAGACATGGGCGGCAGAAAGATGGATGACATGCTCCTCCTGAAGGCGACGGCGTATATTAAGTAATGCCTTTTGAACGCTATCGATTTAGTGATCAGTGATTAGTGATCAGTGATCAGGGCGCCAGCTATCGAGGCTTAACGCTATCGGTTTAGTAGGCAGTGATTAGTGGTCAGTGATCAGGACGCAATTCTCGCTAGTGTATACATAGTGATGTTACGGCTCGGGACTTAGTAGTCGGTTCGCGTCTTCCGCTATCAAGACCGCTTCCCCGAATACTATAAAAGCAACAACAAACGCCCTATCGGCTGGTGTCCGATAGGGCGTTTCTTATTTCAGTGATAAAACGTAATAGATAAAAGTGAGGAGTTAGGAGGGAGGAGGGAGGAGTGTTGGTGCGCCGCACAAATTAAAAAGCGGCGCCATTTGAAAAGTCAACGCGCGGTTCCCTGATCTCAATCATTTCCTGAATAGTAGCAAACTCCTCTTCCAATACATCATATTCAGCCTTGAAGTCCGGATCCTGAAGCTGCTCATCCAGATATTCTCTAAATTCACTCATCAGGAACACCCCTTTCTATCCTCATATGTTTGACGGCCTAGGGAAACACTGATTAAATCATTTTCAAACTTGCGGCGCTTCTTAATTTGTACGCCGCACCACCACTCCTAACTCCTCACTTTGCGGAAAACGCACCCTAATCACTGATCACTGATCACTGATCACTAATCACTGACCACTAAAACCGCAAGCGTCATCCTCTCGTCTCTGCCATGGCCGCAAACCAGTCTGGCCTTTCGTTTCGAATTCTCTCATAGAGAGCTCGCTGCTCATTCTCGTCTTCGCAAAGAAGGAAGAAGGCGGAGCCGGAGCCGGTCATGAGAGTAGGGGCCAGGGTGCGAAGGTAGGCGGAGGTTTCCCAGAGGATGGGCTCTACGGGAAAGAGGCCGGCTTCGAAGTCGTTGGAAATAGAAGCGCAGAGGGCCGCCGGATTTCTTTCAGCCAGAGCGCGGAGGGCGGCGTCGGTCGTATTTTTCGGCCGCTTGGTCATGCGGTCGAGGAGGCCGTAGGCTTTGCCGGTGGAAACGGAAATGGGCGGGCGGGTGATGACGAGCGGCAGGCCCTCCCAGGCAGGAAGGGGCGTGAGCTTTTCGCCGATGCCCTGGCAGCGGGCGGCGCCGCCGATGACGCAGAAGGGAATGTCGGCGCCCAAGGTCTTGCCCCAGGCCGCTAAGGTTTCAAAAGAAATATGGGACCCGTAGAGACGAGCGAGGCCGCGGAGCACCGCCGCCGCGTCCGACGACCCGCCGCCCATGCCCGCCTCGGAGGGGATGCGCTTGGCCAGGGTCATGGCGACGCCGCCGGAAATTCCTGTTTCTTTGAAAAATAATTCCGCCGCCTGCACCATGAGATTGTCCCTCCCCAAAGGCGCGTCCCCTTCGGTGAGGGAGAGGGAAATGCCCTCGGCCTTTTCCAAAGTGATGGTGTCGGCAAGGGTGATGCTGTGCATGAGGCTGTCTATATTGTGATACCCATCGGCGCGCTTCTCGCGGACCGAGAGGGTGAGATTGATTTTGGCGTAAGCTGTTTCGGTAATCATAGGGGTCCTTTTGAATTGCAGTGATGCGGAGAATAAGTCTCGTATCGTAAGTGAGGAGTTAGGAGTGAGGAGTGAAGGT
The DNA here is from genome assembly GCA_963616715.1 of Ruminococcus bromii. GTDB lineage: Bacteria > Bacillota > Negativicutes > Veillonellales > Dialisteraceae > Dialister. Next base: position 3,445 of record CAVEMF010000258.1, read on the forward strand.
GCGCCGCATCAAATAGGAAAGCGGCGCGAGTTTT
>CAVEMF010000259.1:0-3475 GCA_963616715.1 Ruminococcus bromii
CGAAGAGGCAGAAGAAGCGCTGAAAGGGATTTTGGGGAATGGGGCGGTGGAGGGACGGAAGGATTGAGGCCTTTGGCGCTTAGGGATAAGGGATAGGGGATAAGGGATAAGGGATAAGGTCTTGTTACCGCTATTCGTGCATGTTTATGTGACCTTATTTCTGATTTGGGGATAGGATAAAGGAGAAACTGTCACTAATAGTAAGCAAGTCCTTATCCCTTATCCCTTATACCTGCTCACTAAATCTCTACTGTTATTTCCACCACAAAAATCCCCCAAACGAAACTCGTTTATGCTATACTTGAACAAGATGATTATTTCTCATAGAGCGGAACAGAAGGGAGATATTATGAAGTTTCTGGTTTGTATCAAACAGGTCGTAGACACTTCGAAGATGGAAGTGGATCCGGCTACGGGAAGACTGAAAAGAAACAATGCCAATAGCATTATGAATCCTCTGGATCTTCATGCATTGGAAGCGGCTTTCGCCCTGCGCGATGAAGTGGGCGGCACGGTGACGGCCATCACCATGGGACCGCCGCAGGCAGCTGCGGTCTTGAAAGACGCAGTGGCTATGGGCGCCGATGATGTATACTTGGTGACTGACCGCGCTTTCGGCGGCGCAGACACCTTGGCTACCAGCTACACCCTGGCAAAAGCCATCGAAAAGCTCGGCGGTTTTGATCTCATTTTCTGCGGCCAGGAATCCATCGACAGCAACACGGCGCAGATCGGGCCGGAAATCGCAGCTACTCTCGGCATGGCAGATGTGAGCGCAGCGACCGCTATTTCCTACGAAAAGGAAGGCTTCCTCACTGTAGAAAGACAGGTGGGCGATAGCTTCGAGGTATTGGAGCTTGCTCTTCCGGCGGTGGTCACTGCCACCGAAGCGCTGAATCATCCGCGCTACCCGAGCATCAAAGGGCTTTTCAAGAAAGATGAAGTAGAAATCAAAAATCTGACGGCTGCCGATCTTCCAGTCGACCCGGCGCGTATCGGCATGAAGGGATCCCCGACCCAGGTACGCCAGGTGCGCCCGATTGTGCCGCCGAAAAAAGAAAATCTTCGCATCGAAGGGAAATCTGCGGAAGAAGCCGCAGAGCTCCTCTTCGGCGCTATGCAGAAATTGAATGTCATGTAAGGAGGGCGGAAATGGATTTTTCTGATTACAAAGGAATTTATGTCATTGGCGCTCTCGTGAATGGCAAGATTCAGAAAGTCACCGGCGAGCTCACCGGTGAAGCCAGAATCCTGGCTGATGAGCTGAAGGAAGAAGTGGCTGTGGTCCTCGTGGGCAGCGGCCTCTCCGATGATGCTGCGTCCCTTATCGCTTTGGGAGCTGACAAGGTCTATGTGATTGATGACCCGCTGCTTTCTCACTACGATGGCAAGGCGTACCAGAAAGCGCTGGCGCCTTTCCTCTTGGAAAAGAAACCGGACACCATCATTTTTGGCGCTACTGCTTTTGGCCGCGACCTGGCACCGCGCTTGGCTGCTGAGCTGGTCTGCGGTGTCACCGCTGACGTGACCGAGCTCTCGGCAGACGCAGAAAAGGGCCTCGTCATCTGGTCCCGTCCGGCCATGGATGGAAATATCATGGCTGACATCGTGAGCCCGAACTTCCGTCCTCAGGTGGGCACCGTGCGTCCCGGCATTTTCAAATTCCCTGAAGCCGATGCATCCCGCAAAGGCGAAGTGATTCCTGTTTCCGTATCCCTTGCGGCTGATGACTTGGGCACGATTCTGAAGGAAATCATCAAAGGCGAAAAGGATGACCATCCGGTCGAATCGGCGAAGATTATCGTAGCTGGCGGCCGCGGCATCCGCAGCGAAAAAGGCTGGGCACAGCTCCACGAGCTGGCAGACCTTTTGGGCGCAGCCGTGGGTTGCAGCCGTCCGATCTCCGAACTGGGCTGGGAACCCCATAGCCACCAGATCGGACAGACCGGCAAAGGCGTGGCTCCGAAAATTTATTTCGCATTCGGCATTTCCGGCGCTATGCAGCACATGTGCGCAGTCAATGCAGACATCGTGGTGGCCGTCAACAAAGACCCCAAGGCTCCCATCATGGAAATGGCAGACTACGCTGTCGAAGCAGACCTCAAAGATTTCCTGCCGCTCCTCATTGAAAAGGTGAAAGCGTTCCAGAAGAAATAAAAGGAAAAGGCGTGGGCTGATGTTTAGGGCAGTAGGCTTGCGTAACACTTGGTGATACAGGGTCAAGGGACAGGGGGCAAGGGTCAAGAGGCGGAGCGGCGCACAAATTAAGAAGCGCCGCGAGTTTAAAGTAGAGCGCGCTTACCTGCTTCCCCATTACCGTTATCCGTATAACCGTGTAACCGATCACTGTGCTGGTTTCCGATGGCGGGAATCGGCACGATAAACCGCTATATCATTTGATGCGGCGCACCGCCCCTTGCCCCCTGAACACCGACCCTTGAACCCAAATTCCAATAATAATATATTGTCACGGAGGTGAGACATATGGCAGATACGAAAGCTACCATATACTTCAATCACAATTTCTATTATGATTTCTCCCAGATCATCGCAGCCGATGACAGAGGACTTCAGTTTGGTGATGGCTGCTATGAATGGATCCGTGTAAACCGCGGCCGTCCCTTTGCGCTCTCTTATCACACCGACCGTTTGTATCGCTCCATGAGACTCCTCGGCATCCGTCCGGTGACTGCGCCCGATGAATTCACGGAAATTGCAGAAGTGGTCATCGAAGAAAGCGGCATCGAAGAAGGCTATCTGAAAATCATCATCACCCGCGGCCAGGGCGATCACGATTTCACCATTCCTTCTCGAAATGCGCTCCGTCCAAATGTTTTGGTCTACGCAAAGCCCATCAATCTGGACTCCATCGCCAAGGTACAGGACGGCGTGAAGTGCATCACCATGGAAGATGATCGCGGACATCATTGTGACATCCTTTCCCTGAACCAGATCAATAACCTGATGGCTCGCGCAGAAGCCCAGAAGAAAGGCTGCTACGATGCGATTTTCCTGAAAGATGGACTTCTCACCGAAGCGTCTCACTCCAATGTGTGCATCGTCAAAGCCGGCGTCATCTGGACCCCGGCCACCAATGAATTCATGACCCGCGGCATCACCCGCTCTTTGGTGCTCTCCCGTGTAGCACCGACTGCCGGCGTCACCTCCATCGATGACGGCGCAGAACAGATCCGTCTCGATACCATGATGGGCGCGGAAGAAGTCTTCCTCACCAACTCCCAGGACGGTATCGTCCCGGTCCTTGAAATCGACGGCCAGCCCATCGGCGACGGCCAGGTCGGCAATGTGACCAGAAAGATCCAGCAGCACTACGCGCATCTCATGAGCGACGGTTTGCCGTGATCGGTTTATAGCAATCAAAAAATCCTACTTCCTTCTGGAGGTAGGATTTTTTAATTGGTGTGCCGGGCATGGCACGATTCTTGCTGGTGAAAGTCCAGTCGCAGGTATTTAC
>CAVEMF010000260.1:0-3475 GCA_963616715.1 Ruminococcus bromii
GCTTCGTGGCGAGCGAGGACGAATGGCTCTTTGCCCTGGATTTTGAGCGCCGCATTGATGCCGGCCATGAGGCCCTGGGCGGCGGCTTCCTCGTAGCCGCTGGTGCCGTTCGCCTGGCCGGCGGAGTAGAGGCCGGGGATCTTTTTCACTTCCAGCGTCGGATAGAGCTGCAAGGGATCCAAAAGGTCGTACTCGATGGCGTAGGCCGGGCGCATAAGCTTCACGTCTTCAAGGCCCGGGATGGTGCGAAGGAACGCATACTGCACGTCAATCGGCATAGATGTGGACATGCCCTGCACGTACATTTCATTGGTGTCGAGGCCCTCAGGCTCTACGAAAAGTTGATGCCGCTTCTTATCAGCGAAGCGCACCACTTTGTCCTCGATGGAGGGGCAGTACCGCGCGCCGACGCCGTGAATCTTGCCGGCGTACTTCGGCGCCCGCATGAGATTTTCGCGGATGATGCTGTGGGTTTCCTCGTTGGTGTAGGTGAGCCAGCAGTGTCTCTGATTTCTATCTTCCCGCTCGTTCATGAAGGAGAAGGCGTGGTTCATGGGGTCGCCGCTCTCCAGCTCCATGTGGTCCAGGTGGAGGCTGCGGATGTCCACGCGGCTCGGGGTGCCGGTCTTGAAACGGAGTATCTTGAGCCCGTGTTTCTTCAAATTTTCCGACAATCCCACGGAGGGGCGCATGCCATTCGGCCCGCCGGAGTACATGTTGTCGCCGATGATGATCTGGCTGTCCAGGTATGTGCCGGTGGCAAGGATCACCGCTTGGCCGCGGTATTCCTCGCCAAGCTCGGTGGTGATGCCCACGCAGCGGCCGTCCTCGATGAGGATGTCCATCACCTGCACTTGGGTGAGGTCCAGGTTTTCTGTATTCTCCACCACCTTTTTCATGTAGCGGTGGTATTCATTCTTGTCCGACTGGGCGCGCAGCGAATACACCGCCGGCCCTTTGCCCAGGTTCAGCATGCGCATCTGGATGGCCGTCGCGTCAGCAGCGATGCCCATCTCGCCGCCCAGCGCGTCGATTTCCTTGACCAAATGGCTCTTGCCCGGGCCGCCGATGGCCGGGTTGCAGGGCATCATGGCCACATTGTCCAAACAAATGGTGGTGAGCAGCGTCTTCATGCCCATCCGCGCCGCCGCCAAAGCCGCCTCGCAGCCCGCGTGCCCCGCGCCCACCACAATCACGTCGTAAGTATCTACGAGATACATGGTATCCTTCTTTCTTCTTTGAAATAGTTTTCTCCTTATTATATAAAATTTTTCATTTCATTTCAAAAGAAAAAGGAGACTCGGGTGGGAGTCTCCTTTTCAAAGAAGGGTCAGGGGTCAAGGGTCAAGGGGCCGGGGGTAGTGCGGCGCACAAATTAAGAAGCGCCGCGAGCTTTGAAATGGGCAAACGCATTTGGCTGCTTCCCCACTACCGTGAACCGTTTACCGCATAACCGTTTACCGGGCATACAACCGATAACGAGCCATGGCGCAATAAACTCTTACGAAAAGATATATCGCTGCATGGCTCGCCATCGAGAAAAGGGCCCTCTACGGTTACACGGTTATGCGGTTAACGGTAGTGGGGAAGCAGCCAAACGCGCTGACTTTCAAAAATCGCGGCGCTTCTTAATTTTGTGCGCCGCACCACCCCTTGACCCCTGAACCTTGACCCCTGAACCTGCTTTCTAGGCCGTCAAAAATATTTCTATCCCAATGGCGATCAAAATCACGCCGCCGAGGATCGTCGCCTTGTCGGCGAGCTTCATGCCGAATTTCTTTCCCAATTCCAAGCCCGCCATGCAGATGGCGAAGGTGGTGGCGCCTACGATGGCGCTGCAGATGAACGCTTCGTGCCAATGGTACTCGGCGATGGTGAAGCCCACCGAGAGGGCGTCCATGGACGTGGCCAGGCCCTGCACCAAAAGATACCGGAAGCCCACTTCCACTTTCACATTCTCCTCTTCGCCGGACAGGCCGTCTTTGATCATCTTCCCGCCGATGAAGCAGAGAAGGATCAGCGCGGTCCAAGGGACTAAGGGCAGAAGAAACTCAAATATTTCCACTACCCAATTCACGCAGAACCAGCCGGTCATAGGCATCAAGAGCTGAAAGAAACCAAAAGTCCCGGCGATGAGACACATGGTGCTGCGCTTGATGAAATGATTCGCCATGCCGTTGGCCAGGGACACCGAAAAGGCGTCCATCGCCAGGCCCACGCCGAGAAGGACGCTATTGAATACAAATAAAAACCCCAAATTCATTTCCTCCACTCCGATCTCTCTCGTGTTTTTACTGCTTCATCAATTTTCGAAGAAAACGATAGGGGTATGGGGTCAGGGTTCAGGGGGGCAAGGGGATGGGCGGCGCGCAAATTAGAAAGCGCCGCAAGTTTTGAAAGTCAGCGCATTTAATTGCTTCCCCACTACCGTGAACCGTTTACCGTATAACCGTTAACCGGCTTGTTTGACGATAACAGGAAATGGCACATCAAACTGCTTTTGAAAAAACGGCTTTCGTTCCAAGTTCCCGCTACCCTAAGCACGCACGGTGAACGGTCACACGGTTATACGGATAACGGTAGTGGGGAAGCAGCCAAACGCGTTTGCCCATTTCAAGATTCGCGGCGCTTCTTAATTTGTGCGCCGCACCACCCCTTGAACCCTGAACCTTGAACCTTGAACCTACTTTCCCCAATATCTCCTTTGTTACTCTCACAAAATCAATGCTGCCGGCAACCCCGCTCCTCTCACAAAGCGCGCTTGCCCACGAAAAAAGAGTATCAGCCAATGGCTGTGCAAGTCGTCCAATGAAAAAGACTCCTGCGCACAGCCGAAAACTATGCACATGAGTCTCGCAATTTCAAGGAAAGCCAGGAAGGACATCCTTCCAGTATGTTGACTTGCTCCACCAAGGTGGCTGCTACTCCCTCACTTGCTATGAATCATATCATGATGGCGCGTAGGGCGCAAGAGGAAATGGTGCGCTTGTCGCTATCGTTTTCGTAGTCGGTGGTCAGTAGTCGGTAGTCGGGGCTCAGTAGTCGGTTCGCGCTTAGCGCCATTCTCACATGTAGGTATGACCTGTATGTGAGTTATGGCATCAAATGCGCCCCGACCACCGACCACCGATTACCGACTACTTGATTTCATCTCGATGTACGCACTGGCGCTATCCCGCTCATCCCGCCAAGAACGCAGCCACCGCCGGGTCCCGTTTCATTTCCTTCAGCTCTTCTTCCGTGGGATACACCGGGATGTCGCGGTCGTGGCTGACCAGGCACAGGAAGCCGAGGATCTCTCCTTCATCAGCGCGGAATTGGTGCCACTGCCAGGGGGCGATGGTCATGAAGTCGCCGGCCTTCACCTCACGGACCTCGCTGCCCAGGAGCGCGTGGCCTTTGCCTTTGAAGATCATGACCGCGTGCATGTGCTCGTGGCGCTCCAAGGAGGAGTAGCCGCCTTTTTCCACTTGGA
>CAVEMF010000261.1:0-3472 GCA_963616715.1 Ruminococcus bromii
TTCAGAAAAACTTTCGCGCACTATTTGTCACTCAACCGATACACTTTCAAGCTTCGCGGTTCTCGTAATGAGAATGCAGGAAGCATATCAGCATTTCAAAAGCGCGGTGAAAGGGCCGCGCTTTTTGATTGGAGAAATTGAATTTCTCAACTTGACGGAGGACCCCCCGGGGGTGTAGTCTATGGGCAGATGAAACGTGTGAGGTTTAGTGAGCAGTGATCAGTGATTAGTGATCAGGACGCATTTTACGTCAGTGCATACATACAGGTGATACCGCTATGTGTGAATAGCGGCAAGCGCGCCCTGATCACTGATCACTAATCACTGCTCACTCAATCGATAGCGGTAGTCATGCTACCCAAAAAGAAAGGAAACAGCACTATGGATACCCAATGCGACTGCTGCCGCCATACGGAGCGGACGGAGAGAGAACGGAAGAATTTGATGACCCGGCTGAAGACCATGGAGGGGCAGATCCGGGGGATAGAGAAAATGGTAGAGAGCGACGCTTACTGCCCGGATATCGTGATGCAAGTCTCGGCGGTGTCGAATGCGCTCAATAGTTTCAACAAGCTCCTCCTGGCCGCCCACATCCGCGGCTGCGTAGCCGAGGACATCCGCGAAGGCAAAGAGGACAAGGTGGACGAGCTTTGCGCTATGCTGGCGAAGCTGATGAAATAAAAACAGGGGCAAGGGTCAAGGTTCAGGGGACCAGGGAAGGTACGCCGCATCAAATTAAAAAGCGGCGTAAATTTAGAAATATGAAAATGTGAGTCGATTTTTCAAATTTGCGGCGCTTCTTGATTTGTGCGCCGCACCTTCCCTTGAACCCTGCCCCCCTGAACCTGGAACCTTTTAGCACTTGCGGGTTCTGGAATAATGACGCAAAATTTTGAAAAATATACCGATCGAGGTAACTTATGAAACGACAATACATTGTGACCGGCATGACTTGCGCGGCGTGCCAGGGGCATGTGGAGCGAGCGGCTGCAAAGGTGGCGGGCGCGGGGAAGGTGAGCGTGTCACTTCTCACAAATTCCATGACAGTGGAAGGGGAGGCGGAGCCGGCGGCCGTTGTGCGGGCGGTGGAGCAGGCAGGCTATGGCGCGCGGCTCATGGATACAGGAAGCAGAGAGAAAGTGGATCTGATTTCCCAAGAGCAGGAGGCGCTCATGGACCGGGAGACACCGCGGCTCCGCGTTCGGCTCACTTGGTCGGCGATTTTCCTTCTCTTTCTGATGTATATCACCATGGGGCACAACATGCTGGACTGGCCGGTGCCTAGTTATTTCGCCCACAACCACCTGGGCCTTTCGTTGACGGAGCTTCTTCTCGCTTTAGCAGTGATGATGGTGAATCGGGATTTCTTTATTTCCGGCTTCCGCTCGCTTCGCCAAGGCGCGCCGAATATGGATGTGCTGGTGGCGCTGGGCTCCGGCGTTTCCTTCCTCTGGTCCCTCTATGTGCTCTATGAAATGACCTATCAGATCACCCAAGGGGCGACGAGCATGGATATCATGGGGCTCTACCATGACCGGCTCTACTTCGAGTCGGCGGCCATGATTCCCGCGCTCATCACGGTGGGCAAGCTTTTGGAATCGATTTCCAAGGGCCGCACCACCGACGCACTGAAAAGCCTTTTGCAACTTTCGCCAAAGGAGGCGCGGGTCCTTAGGGAGGGCGAGGAAATCACCATCCCTGCCTCTGACGTGGTGGTGGGAGATATGTTCCTAGTGAAGCCCGGCGACGCCATCCCGGTGGATGGCGTCATCCTTGAAGGGGAAGCGGCCATCGACGAGTCGGCGCTGACCGGCGAATCCGTGCCGGTGGAGAAAGGGGTGGGTAGCCGGATTTCCCAGGCCACCATCAATACCAATGGCTACCTCAAAGCCCGGGCCGAGAAGGTGGGCGAGGATACTTCCTTTGCGCAAATCATTCGCCTGGTCAGTGAAGCGGCGGCCACGAAGGCGCCCATTGCCCGCCTGGCGGATAAGGTGTCGGCGGTCTTTGTGCCGGCGGTGGTGGTCATCGCGGCCATCGTCTTTGCGATCCATCTGGCCCTCGGCCGTGACGCGGCGCTGGCGCTGGAGTACGCCATCTGCGTCCTCGTGATTTCCTGCCCTTGCGCGCTGGGCCTTGCGACGCCGGTGGCCATCATGGTGGGAAACGGCCTCGGCGCAAAGCACGGCATCCTTTTCAAAACCAGTGAAGCTATGGAAATGACCGGGCGCCTGCAGATCGCAGCTCTCGACAAGACCGGCACCATCACCGAAGGGGCGCCGCAGGTGACAGACATCCTTCCGGCCGGCGGCATAAGCGAGGACGAGCTCCTTTCCCTGGCCTACGGGCTCGAAAAGAAATCGGAGCACCCCCTGGCTCTGGCCATCGTGAAAGCAGCAGAAGGAAGAAATCTGACGGCTCCTGAAGTGTCCGATTTCCAAATCGAAAGTGGTCACGGTCTTATGGGGAGCGTAGAAGGAAATCCAATTCATGGCGGCTCGGGAAACTATATTTCCTCTTTTGCCAATCTTGAGTCATGGAAAGAGAAAGCAGAGGCGCTGGCCGCGGAAGGGAAGACGCCGATTTTCTTTGAAAGAAATGGCAAGCTCCTGGGCCTCATCGCCGCAGCCGACGTGATTCGCGAAGACTCACGGGAAGCGATTTCCCAGATGAAAGCCATGGGCCTTACGGTGGTCATGGTCACCGGGGACAACGAAAAGACCGCAAAAGCCATCGGCGAGAAGGCTGGCGTGGATATCATCATCGCCGGCGTCCTGCCGGAAGGGAAGGCGGATGTGATTGCGTCTCTCAAAAAGCGGGGCCGCGTCCTCATGATCGGCGACGGCATCAATGACGCGCCGGCGCTGGCGGCGGCGGACGTGGGCATGGCCATCGGCCGGGGGACTGACGTAGCCATCGACTCGGCTGACGTGGTGCTCATGAATTCGCGGCTCACCGACGCGGCGGCAGCCATCCGTCTCTCAAGGGCGACGCTTCGAAATATCCATGAAAATTTATTCTGGGCCTTTGCCTACAATGTGATTCTCATCCCCGTGGCCGGCGGCCTCTACTCCGCCATCACCATGAATCCCATGTGGGCGGCGGCGGCCATGTCTCTCTCTAGCGTCACCGTGTGCCTGAACGCCCTCCGGCTGAACCTATTTCCTCTCTACGACGCCTCGAAGGATAAGCCTCTCAAAAAGAGAGCCCTTCCGGCGGAGGAGAGCGTGGAAGAAATCCCGAAGGCCGATGGAGACATCCCCAAGTCCGAGGAAATATCCGGCCGCGCGGTGGTGCTGGTGAAAGGTATGATGTGCACCAACTGCGAAGGCCACGTGAAAAAAGCCCTGGAGGCGCTCCCCTTCATCGAAAGCGCGAAGGCGGACTACACCAAGGGCGAAGTGGAAATCGTTTATACAGCAACACCTGCGGAATCGGCCATAGAAGAAGCCCTGGCCGCCGCAGATTATAC
>CAVEMF010000262.1:0-3461 GCA_963616715.1 Ruminococcus bromii
CACGGATGTGGGGAAGCAGGCAAACGCGTTTATCCATTTCGAAACTCGCGCCGCTTTCCAATTTGATGCGGCGCTCCACCACTCCTCACTCCTCACTCCTCACTCCTAACTCTTAACTCCAGTACAGCACCACCAATCACCGACCACTAAACCACGCAAAAAGCCCGAGACATTGCTCGGGCTTTCTATATTTCCAAATTATCTATCTTCTCCCAGTCCTTCAACGAATTCATTGACGCCTTTGCCGGGGGCCACCATGGGGACCACCATGTCCTTGGGGTCGATGGCCACTTCGATGACGTAGGCCCGGTCCATGAGGAGACCTTTTTCTACGGCGGCGGCCAGTTCTTCCGGTGTGGAGACGTGTTCGCCGGTGAGGCCGAAGGCTTCGGCGTATTTCACGAAGTCCACATAGCCCGGGCATTCGCAGGCCATGAAGCGCTTGTTGTAGCTGGCGATCTGCAGCTGGCGGATCATGCCGAGGCCGCTGTTGTTGAATACGATCACCACCACAGGGATCTGGTTGCTGGCGATGGTGAAGAGTTCGCTGCCGGTCATTTTGAATCCGCCGTCGCCGCTGATGCAGAGGACCTTGGATTCGGGGCGAGCCATCTTAGCGCCCATGGCCGCCGGAAGGCCGAAGCCCATGGTACCAAGGCCGCCGCTGGTGATGAGCTGGCGGGCATACTCGATCTTGAGATGCTGGGCCGCAAACATCTGGTGCTGTCCCACGTCGGTGGAGACGATGTAGTCTCTGCCTTTGAGGAGCGGGTTCAGCGCTTTGATGAAGTAGGGCGCTTTGTTATTTCCGAAATCATCATCCATGCCGGGCCAGTTTCTGATTTCTTCCCACCAATCGGAGAAGTCATTGGCCTTCACGCCTTTGTCGATGATATTCAGGATGGTGCACATGTCGCCGGAAATATCGATGGCGCTTTCGATGTTTTTATTAAATTCCGCCGGATCGATATCCACGTGAATGATGGTCTTGTGGGCGCTGTACTTCGCGCGGTCGCCGGTGACGCGGTCGTTGAATCGGCTGCCCAGGGCCAGGATCACATCGGCTTCCGCAATGGCGCGGTTCGCCCGTTCGTGGCCGTGGAGGCCGCTCATGCCGAGGAACTGTTCTCTATACGCGCTGAAGGCCCCGAGACCCATCAAGGTGCTGGCCACAGGCATATTCATTTTTTCGCACACATGGACGGCTTCGTATTCGGCACCGGAAATCGCAACGCCGCCGCCCACGAGCATCACCGGACGCTTCGCGTGGTTCAGCGCATCGATGGCTGCGTCCACCAATTTCTTATCCGGGAGCTTGGCGCTGATGTCTAAGAGACGGCCGGGGCGATATTCCATCACAGCGGTCTGCACGTCGTTGGCCACGTCCACCAGGACCGGGCCCGGGCGGCCGCTTCTAGCGATCTGGAAAGCGAGCCGCATGGTCTGGGCCAACTCTTCCGGCTTATTGACCAGGAAATTCTGCTTCGTCACCGGTGTGGTGATGCCGGTGATGTCCACTTCCTGGAATGCATCGTGGCCGATGAGGCTGCTCTTCACCTGACCGGTGATGGCCACCACCGGAATGGAGTCTAAGAATGCATTGGCCAGCCCGGTCACCAGGTTCGTCGCCCCGGGGCCGGAGGTAGCGCAGCACACACCCACCTTGCCGCTGGCCCGCGCAAAGCCGTCAGCCGCATGGGCCGCGCCCTGCTCGTGAGCCGTCAAGATGTGACGGATATGATCCGAATCGCGAAGGGCATCATAGAATGGCAGGATCGCTCCGCCGGGATAACCAAAAATCGTAGAAACGCCTTCCTCTTCCAGGCATTTCACCATCACCTGCGCACCTGTTAATTTCATTCTTCTCCCCCCTTTGCTACCATCTCCGGCCATTCATACCGAGATTCTCCAATTTCCAAAGCTTCATCGCCGCGCTCCAAGGCCACAACGCCGGTCTGTACCATTTCCAAGATGCCATAGCGACGCAGCACATTGACGAAAGCGCAGAGCTTTTCTTCGCTGCCCGTGTTGACGAAAGTCATGCTATTTCCCGTCACGTCGATGGCGTGAGAGCGGAACGCCTGGGCCAGCTGCAACAGTTCCATCTGCTTGTCGTCTACACGCACCTTTACGAGGAGCATGCCGCGGGTGGCGCTGTTCTCTCGATGCAAGACTTTGATGCGCTCCACTTCGCTGATCTTTGCCACCTGGCAGCAAATCTGCCGGATCGCCTGCTCGTCGGTGTCCACGATGATGGTGAGCCGAGCGTAACCCTTCTTCTGCGCGCTGCCACTGGTGAGACTTTCGATGTTGTAGCCTCTCCGGGCAATGAGTCCGATGATTTTCATCAGCACGCCGGAACGATTGCGTGCTACGATCGCTAATATGTGCTTCATTCCTACTCTCCTGCTTTCTCTACACTTTCAATTTCTTTCTTGGAAATATCTTTCAGGTCTAACTCTTGAAACTTGGGATCCTGCGGGATGGTGAGCCTAAACCCATCACAAGCTCCGAAGGTGACCTTGCCCTCCTTCATGGTGAAGGCGAAGACATGGCCGCCCCATTTCTTGTCTTCAGAAATAAAATGGATGTGCCAATCCGCCAGATTGAGACGATCCATGTAATTGGGGAAATAGAGACACACCAAGCTCCCTTTCACATGGCTGAAATGAAATTCCTTCTGGTTCGTCTTCAGCACATTGGCCAAGGTGTCATAAGGCGGCTTTACGCCGATTTCCGAGCGAGCGTAGACCTCTTCGAAGTCGCCGTCTATGCGAGCGAGGAAAATTTGATTTCTTCCGGCTTCTGCCACTTCCTCATTCAGACGAGCGAGCACCTCCGCCATGGACACATGGGCGAGAGAAAATTCTTTGTCCTTTTTCAGAAATCCCAGCGCTGCAAAAGGCGTCTTGCTTTCGTTGGAAACCTCATTCACTGCGCCCTGGTCATCGGCCCGATAGCAATGGCCGCCCAAGACGATCATCTCTCCATCGAGCCCTTCGAAAGTGCCCAGCCCCGTGTCGCCATGGGCAAGAAGCTCTTCGATCGTAGACACCCCATAAAAATATCCCTTCGCCAACGCCTGCAGCGTGGACACCTGGTACATATCGTGATGCATGGAAACACGTCCTTTCTTTTAGAGATAAACCGCAAGCACCGCCAGTGCGTACATGTCGCTGTTACGCCTAGCTGCTGGCTGCTGGCTGCTGGTCGGCTTGCGAAACAATGGGACAGCAGCAAAGTGCGTCCCGCGTTTAAAGGAAGCAAGAAATATTTTGCTAACCGCTAATTGCGCGCGTCATGCGCAAAGCGCTAAACCCGAAACTGTCGCACTAGCCGGCTAGTAGCTAAGCTTGAAACCACTTTGTTACTCCAGAATACCAGCAGGTAAAACAACTATGTTACACAAGCGTTAAGGAGTAGCCCCTTGGAGAAGGGGCGCGCGATAGCGGAGGATAGAA
>CAVEMF010000263.1:0-903 GCA_963616715.1 Ruminococcus bromii
TCCTATTTCTTATAGGATGGTGCTTCTCCTTGAAATGCTTATTTCTTCTCATACCCAAAAGAAATATAGTAATTGGAATAATTGGGATCTGCACCATAGCCATGTGCCAAATAAAGTCCCAAAGACTCATCCCGCTGGGAATCCAGATACATGAACGGCTTATGTCCATTTATATAGGTATATCCCCTTGGTATTCTATCTGTAAATCCTGGATAACAAGATGCAAGCCTATCATATATGTTGACAAAGACTTTTTCTATAACATCACGCGAGCTGGAAGAGATTTTCCAGTGGAAAGTTCTAACATAGCCCCGCGTCTCATCTGTCATCACAGATAAATTCTCAAGTACAGTTTTTCCTTCCAGTTTATAGGAGCGTTCAAAGTTATCATGCCATGTATCTTTATGATTTGAACCTCTACTGTGCTTCCACCCAGAAATGCCATCCCAGTTTTCATGAAAATCCGAAATAGGCATCCCCAGATACAAAGTGTAAAAGCCGCCCTTTTGACCAATCTCAGCCCCTAAGGATACTGCGGTAGTGGCCGCCAACGATGAACATGCGCAAGACAATGCAATCAGTCCAGTAGCCAAAGTTGTTTTAATAAAGCGTTTCATTCATATTCCCCCTTAATATTCACATAACTCCTGCTCCTCTTCCCCATCATACCACCAGAAATCAGGAAATTCAAAAACATATGAGTGTTTTTGAATTTCCTGCCAGCCAACCATGGTTGCATCCCCTTTAGGACTATTCTCTCCAAGAAAAAATCTGAAGATGACCTATCCCAAAATCTCATCATCTCACTCTCACATTTTCTCCACCAACTCTTCAACGAAGAAAAGGATCTGCTTAAATCATAGCAAAGCCTCCTTCCCCACTACAAAAAGGCCCGGCAAGGGC
>CAVEMF010000263.1:913-3452 GCA_963616715.1 Ruminococcus bromii
CCATGCACATCTCTCTTCTCAAAAGAAGGCTAAGAGCCTCCCTCTCACCATCTTACCTTTTCATTTTCTTCCCCATCTCATTTCTCCCACTACAAAAAGGCCCGGCAAGGGCCTTGGGGCTTCTATGAGGAAACATTGAAATCGGCGCCAGCACATTTCGCGGTTCATAGCGCATAATGCGCTTAAACTTCGTGCTACTGCTTGTCGTCCAAAAGAGTCCGGCATAGTTCTGCCTACGGCCTTGCCAAGCCTTTGTATTGGTTTGTCCCACTTAGGCAGCTAGCATGCTTAAATGAGGGAGAGGGATTTCTTTCCTGATCGCCTTCGCCCCCTCCGCTCCTTCCCCTTTCGGTATGCGCTAGAAGGAGCGGCGGGGCGGGCTTCGGCCCCGGGAGGATTGATTTCCTCTCTCCATACTATAGAGTCGAGGGAGGCGATGCTTTTACACGGTTTTAGAAAAATAATCCGCGGCATTTACAATCGCTGCCTTCAGATTTCTTTTCTCTCTTTGGAAATCACCGGACATCGTCCGCTATTTTTACCGCGCCATGCTTGGAGACTGCTTTTTCCAGCGGCAGGTCGTACGCACGATGAGAGAGGTCGTACTTGGACTCGTACTCAGCGCTCGGCGCCTGCAGGAGGCCGCTTAGGGTGTCAAACATCAGGTCATTGGTGAAAATGGAATCCTTATGAGAGGACAGCGCTTTGGCACTCTCGGGATAGGCACTGCGATAGTCGTCAGAGAGGTACACGAAGAGAGGCACGCGGATCATATCGAAGGAGAAGGCGCCGGCGCCGTGGCCCAGCTTCATGTCTTCCCCGTGGTCCGAGCAGTAGACCATGGACCGCAAATGCAAATTGTCTCTCGCATAGTCAAAGACTTCGGAGAGCAACTGGTCGGTGTAGCGGATCGACGTGTCGTAGTAATTCTCCACGTCTGTATGACCGGCGATTTCCATCTTGGGGAAGTCCTTGGGGTATCTCTCTTGATAGCGGCTATGACTGCCTACGATCCAGAGCACGATGAAATGATTTCCTTCTCTCGGCACCTCTTTCAAAAATCCCAGGAGCTCCCGATCGTCTCCCCAGACTGGCGTGGTCCAGCGCTCTTCATCGGCCCAGCTGGCGATCATAACGGCCGGAGAGGCGTTGTCCCCCAATTTGTCCTGGTTACTAAACCACCATGTCTTATAGCCGGCAGCCTTGGCCACGTCCAGGATAGATAGGGCATCGTGCAAGCTTCTTCCGTTGTACTGGTTCACTCCGGTGAGGTACATGCCCAGGGCCTGCACGGTCTGTGGGAAATTGGAGTAGCTCTTGGGAAATAGATAAAATCCCGTCGCTTCACTCTGCGCGGAGAGCCATGGCGTCGTCTCGCCTTCATGGGATGGCCAGAAGGCACTCATGTGCTGGCTGGCCGCACTTTCACCGATCACCAAAATGACCGTCCCGGGAAGTTTGTCTGCCAGCGTTTTCGAAGTATCCAAATGGAATCCCGCCACATTTTTCTCGTGTGCTTTACCTGCGGCTTCTATATTATGGATAAACTCTTTCGCCTGTCTGTATTCCGCAAAGGGAAATCCGCCGCCTCCATTGTGGACGATCTGCATGCCTAGGACCAGGCAAGCCAAGGGAATCACCGCCAATTTCCATTTCGCCAGAGCGATAGGCGCACCATCCATAGCGTACCAAGCCAGACGAAAGGCGCCCGCCAGACAAAGCAAGAGTCCTGCGCCTGCAATGGCAAGGGAAGCTGCATCGGCATGAAGCAATAAAAATCCCTTGGCCTCTTGGAAATTGGTCTGCACCACCGGTATCATATCGTCTGCTACAAAGGCGGTATGGAAGATGAAATAGTAGCCGGCATAAACAAAAGCTACGAGGCTACCATAAAATGTCGCCAGCCCATACAGCCCGGCCAGCGGAAGCCGAAGCCAGGTATACCTGCGGCCCAGGTAAAATAGAAGCGTCGTGAAAATCCCCCAATACATGGAGGCCAGGTAATAACAAGAGATGCCACCAAAATTCATGCTCCAGCCTTCCGCCGAAGCCACCGCAATGGGCGGAAAGGTCGCCATCCAAAGAAGCAAGACCACAAAAGAGCCCCGCCACAGGCGCCCGTGTAAAGGCTCTCCGGTCAAGCACTCTCCCACAAATAGCACCAGCCCGCTGACCAATAAATCTCGGAAGGCATGCCAATACGTGAAGCCCGACAATCCTACCACTAAGCCCCAAACGGTCAAAAGGAGAATGAAACCAGCACTCTCGGCAGCATAGAGTTTGCTGGATTTCATTCCATGTAAATATTTCATGATCTATTCCCTTCTTATATACTACTTTGGAAATTCCTTCCTAACTATACCACATTTCCGCCTTCGAAATTTTGTAAGATGATCTAAAAGAAGCGGAGTGTAGCGGATGATGGAAGAGCCCCGCTATAGACCGGGCCAGCATGCAAAGCCTTACGCAAACATTAGCATGCCATCCGCTATCGGTGATAGATCCTTCGGCTTCGCTCAGGATGACGGGACGAAGACCG
>CAVEMF010000264.1:0-3446 GCA_963616715.1 Ruminococcus bromii
GTGAGTCGCCCCTTGGAGAAGGGGCCGCCCAATAGGGCGGGATGGAGTGCCTCGCTAGAGGCACAACCGGCACTAGCGGAGTCACGTAGAACTTTACACAAACATTAGCATGCTTATGGCTACTGCTGAGCATGCGCCTACGGCGCATTTCTATCCGGCGCTTTGCGCGACCCTTCTCCAAGGGTCTACTCATGCAGGGCCGGAGTAACAAAGAGCGGCTAAGTGCTTCACGGTTTCACTCCATTTCCCGCTATCGTCAGAAGAGTCGGTAAACGGTTACACGGTGGACGGTTCACGGCAGTGGGGAGAGAGGCACGCGCGTCCTATTTCAAAACTCGCGCCGCTTTTTGATTTGACGCGGCGCACCTTCACTCCTCACTCCTCCCTCCTAATTCCTCACTCGCTACTCTTCCCACGATGTCTCTTTCCTATACGCATTGCCATCCGCGATGGCGTCCATCTTGTGGTTTCTTCGGAAATCGCGATTCATGGCGGTGCGGATTTTTTTCTTGGCGCCTTTTTTGCCGGAAAGGTTTTCGGCGCTGCTAGGCCCGTCATCGTCCAGGATCCTTTCGATTTTTTCTTTTCCGTACATTTTGCGGGCGTACTGATTCAGCCGGGTCTCCCGTGTGACTTTCTGCGGTCTCTTCATAGCCGTCGTCCTTTCTTTTAAGATTTGTTGCATTCGTCTTATGGTATCATTATTGGCCCCGCTTGGCTAGGTTTGATTTGGGAGATTAGGGGTAGTAGGTGAAAGTTAGGAGTTAGGAGTGAGAAGTGAGGAGTGGAGGTGCGGCGCACAAATTAAAAAGCGCCGCGAGTTTGGAAAGTCAGCGCATTTGATTGCTTCCCCACTACCGTTATCCGTTTACCGTATAACCGTTAACCGGCTCTTTTGCCGATAGCGAGCCGTGAAGCCATATACTTTCTGCGTAAGAGCTTATCGCTCCACGGCTCGCTATCGGTAGTATGCACGGTAAACGGTTACACGGTGGACGGTCCACGGTAGTGGGGGAGCAGTCAAACGCTTTCCCTTATTTCAAAACTCGCGCCGCTTTATGAATTGTGCGGCGCACCACCACTCCTCACTCCTCACTCCTAACTCCTCACTCCTAACTTCAGAATCGCGCGTGCTGCCTCTTGCTTAATCCCCTGCCCCTGACTATAATATGTGCCATGTAAAATTTGAAAGCGAATTCTTTGAACGACAGTGGCTTTTCTGTTTCCTACTGCATTTAAGGTGAGGAGTGACGCACTTTTGTTTCAATACTTGCGGCGCTTTTTAATTTGTGCGCCGCACCTCCCCTTGAACCCCGAACCTTGAACCCTGAACCCATTGCGCACCATCGCTTTCATCTCCAACCGATGGGAACGCTCCCACGGTCTAATTTAGAAAAGAGGTCACACCTTATGAAAAGTACATTCTTTCCCCATTTCACCATCGGCGCTGATGCGTATGACGCGGTGCCGGAGATTTGCTTGGACTATGGCAAGACGGCGGTGATCGTCGGCGGCGTGAAGTCTCGCGCAGCAGCGGAGCCACTGATCCGCAAGGTTTGCGAGGGCAAGATCGAAATCCTTGGGAGCTTCCAGTACGGCGACGACGCTACGTTTGAAAACGCAGAGGCGCTTACGGAAATTGCGGAAATAAAAAAAGCCGACATGGTTTTCGCTGTCGGCGGCGGCCGCGCGGTGGACACGGCCAAGTGGGCGACCCACCTTTTGAAGAAGCCGCTCTTCACCTTCCCGACTCTCGCATCGAACTGCGCAGCGGTGACGGCGGTGTGCATCATGTACAACCCGGACCATAGCTTCAAGGGTTCCATCTATCGCGAACGCAACGCCTACCACACTTTCATCAATACGGAAGTCATCGCTCACTCGCCCCGCGAATATTTCTGGGCTGGCCTGGGCGATGCGCTGGCGAAGCAGTACGAAGTGCCATTCTCCGCTCGCGGCCTCTCCCTCTCCTGGGTGCAGGAAGCCGGCGTGGCGAACGCGCAGAACGTAGCCTCCGGCATTTTGAAATACGGCAAGGAAGCGCTGGACGCCGTGGACAAAGGCGTGGTCACTGACGCCCTGGAGCCGGCGATCCTCTCCATCATCGTAGCCCCGGGCATGGCGTCGGTGTGCATCGAAGACGACCTGGACTCCAGCCTGGCCCACGCGATTTACAACAGCCACACCCGCACGCCCCACGAAGGCAACCACCTCCACGGCGCCGTGGTGAACTACGGCCTGCAGGTGATGCTCACCATGGACGGGCAGATCGAAGAGAGAAATAAAATTTACAACTTCGCGAAATCCATTAACCTCCCCCATTGCCTCAAAGACATCGGCATCGACCCCGCCCACCCGGACGAACTGGTGGAGAACTGCCTCCACACCAAAGACATGCGCGTGAAGCCCTACGACATCACCTTCGATATGGTGTATCAGGCGATGATGGAAGTGGAGAAGCTGGGGGAATAACGGTGGTGGTTTAGTGATCAGTGATCACTGACCCCTGACCACTGATTACTAAGGCGATAGCAGAAATCAGAAAAGCCTTAGCCCGCAGCCAGACGCGTCCTGATCACTGATCACTGCCCCCTGATCACCAAACCCCTAGCGCCAAAACCCCCTAACCTATGCTATAATGAACGCAAAAGGGAGGTATCCGACATGATTTCCGTAGGGATGATCAGCCGCGACGAGAAGACGGTGGCACTGGCAGAGCAAGTATTGGGGAAGATGATGAGCCAAAAGGGACGGCGCATGCACATGTCCGTCTACGAGTACAGCTACGACTTCCTGGCCGATTGGCAGGGGAAGGGGAAGAGCTTCGACATGCTCTTTTGGGATTTTTCCTTTCTCCCTGAGCGAGTGCTTGCCGCCATCAAAGAGGTGCGGGAGAAATCGCCGGACACGGAAATGGTATTTCTCGCCAAAGACAGCATCTATGCCGTAGAAGCCTTCCGCCTCGGCGCGCGGCACTACATCGTCCTGCCCGCCGGGGAGACGGAAATCATGGAGGGGGCGAACCGCTGCTTTGCCGCCATGGAAACGAATTGGCGCCGCTCCATCCTCCTTCACACCTCCGAAGGCTGGCAGCAGGCGGCGCTGAAGGAAATGGAATCCATCGTCAGCGATGACCATTGCCAGACCCTCCAAATGACCGACGGCCGTCTCCTGCGCATCCGCGCGAAATTAAAAGACTTAGCCGAGCGCTTAGAAGACATCAGCCCCGTCCGCTTCCTCTCCCCCTCCCGTGGCACTTTGGTGAACGCAGAAGAAATCGACGCCTTCACCGACGGCACCATCATCATGAAGAGCGGACGCTCGTTTCCCGTGTCCAAGAGAAGGGCAGCAGAGATGAAACGTTGCTTGGATGTATAAAAGTGAGGAGTGAGGAGTTAGGAGTGAGGAGTGGAGGTGCGGCGCACAAATTAAGAAGCGCCGCATAT
>CAVEMF010000265.1:0-3445 GCA_963616715.1 Ruminococcus bromii
GGTGCCTCTTGTGTACAAGAAGGAGCATTATCGGGTCGAAGTGCGGGAATGCATGGATGAAGATATCGTTGAGATTGATACATTCCGTGAGTTGAAGGCTATCGATAAGACCTATGACGTATGATGGTTATGGAGAAGTGCAATCAGATGAATGAGAAGAAATCGGGATTGAAGCGGCAGCTTAGTCCAGCCCATGTGTGGGCACTGGCGTTTGGATGCGTTGTTGGCTGGGGCTCCTTTATCAATCCGGGAAAGAAGTTTTTATTTAATTCCGGCGTGGGTGGGACGGCCATTGCTATGATTTTGGGCGCGCTGGTCATGATTGTGATCGCATTCAGCTACGCGTACATGGTGCCTAAATATCCGAAGGCCGGTGGCGAATTTACATTCACAAAGAGCTGCTTTGGCAAATTATCGGCGTATATTTGCGGTTGGTTCTTGGTGGCTGCTTATTTGACCAATGTGCCCATGAATTCCACTGCGATTGGTTTGATTGTAGATGGTTTGGATGGACCGTTGGATGTTTTGAAATGGGGATTTCATTATCAGGTGGCAGGCTTTGATGTCTGGGCAGGAGAGATGCTCCTGGCTATGGGTATATTAATTTTGTTTGGCATCCTCAATATTTTGGGCGTTGAGAAAGCTGGCGTGATACAGACCGTGCTGGCGGTTCTTCTGGGAGGCTCTGTATTAACTCTGACCATTGCTGCATTGATTGGTACGGAAGCCACCATCAGCCATATGGAACCACTTTGGGGATTTGATAAAGCGGCGGCCGAAACGGCGCTGGCCAATGGGACATATACTTCTGCTGAAGCGTTTGCGCATCGGGGAGGGGTAGGGATTTCCTCTGCGATCCTGGCTACCTTTGCCATTGCGCCATGGGCATTTGTTGGGTTTGATACCATTCCGCAGGCAGCAGAGGAATTCAAATTCCCCTACAGAAAAGTAAGCCTCATCATGATTGTTGCGATTTTGTTTGGCTGCTTTGTCTATATTGCGAACAACACCATCGCAGCGGCCGCATTGAAAAATTGGCCGGATCTGATTGTAGAAAGCAGCACAACGCCATGGCTTCTATTAACGGCGGCAGAAAGAATGCTCGGGACTGCGGGCAAGATTCTTGTGGGGACGGCAGTATCTTGTGCGGTTCTATCGGGAATCATGGGATTCTATTTAGCATCTAGCCGATTGATGTACTCCATGAGTATCGAGGGATATTTGCCTCAGTGGTTTGGTGTGATCGATGAGAAGCATGGTACGCCTCGAAATGCATTGCTCTTTTGCATCGTTATTTCACTGACCGGTCCCATCTTGGGGCGTGAAGCGCTGGGGTGGTTTTTGGATATGTCTGCTATCGGTGCATCTATCGGTTATTTCTTCACTTGTGCTTGTGCGCTTGTGACAATGAAGCGAGATAAGGATGGCACGGTATTCTTGAAAAGCGTTGCCTGGTTTGGCGTCGTAGTTTCATTGCTTTTTATGGTGTTGCAGTTAGTGCCGATTCCGGGACTTTCGGGCGTGCATTTCTGTACGGAGTCGTATATTCTTTTGCTGGTGTGGATTGTGCTTGGTGTTGTATTCTATAGGAAACAGAGCAAATCCTTTCAGAATACATAATGCGTGACGAATTTGATAGGGCTGCGAAGAAATGTTACTGCGCAGCAAAGAGGCTGCAGTAACATTTCCGTAAGGGAGGGGTGTGTAGGTCAGGCGGTTTAGTCTTTATGTTCGCTTTTTTTGAGTAAATCTATCATGTATAATAGATGCATCAAGAAGGAGTGATACAGATGGCAGAAGGTGAAAATCGTCCGCAGGGAGGATTTAAGGGTAAAGATTTCCGGCCGCGGAAGCAGGATACGGATACGATGATCGTGACGCGGGTGCCGCCGCAGAATGTGGATGCGGAGAAGTCGGTCTTGGGGGCGATGCTCCTGGACAAGGACGCGATCATGACCGCCGAGGATAAGTTATCAGCGGCGGATTTTTATCGTGAGGCGAATGCCATTGTGTTCCAAGCGATTTTGAACTTGTCTCATCGCGGCGAACCGGCGGACATTTTGACGGTGACGGAAGAGCTGAAGCGCATGGGACGCCTCGACGATGTGGGCGGGGTCATTTATGTGAATGAGCTCCCCGCCGACGTGGTGACGACGAAGATGGTGGATCGCCATGCGGACATCGTGGCGGACAAGGCGAAGCTCCGGCGGCTCATCGATGCGGCCGGGGTCATCACTGATGAGGCGTACTCGGAGCGGGACGATGTGCAGGACATCACGGACAATGCGGAGAAGATCATTCTCCAGGTGACGCGAGATGAGCGGCGCTCGGATTTCACGTCCATCGGCGAGGCGGTGCTCTCGGAGCTGGAGGAAATCACGCGGAAGTTCAAGGAGAAGGAGTCCATCACGGGGCTGGCCAGTGGCTTCCCGTCGCTGGATGCTTTGACCAGCGGTTTTCAAAAGGGGGACTTCGTCATCGTGGCGGCCCGCCCGTCCATGGGTAAGACGGCCTTCGTCCTGAATATCGCAAAGAATATGAGTATTTCCTCGGCCCACAAGCACGTGGCTTTCTTCTCGCTGGAAATGTCCAGGGAGCAGCTGGTGCAGAGACTTCTGTGCTCCACGGCGCTGGTGGACAGCGCGAAGCTCCGTACCGGGCGCATTTCGAACCAGAAGGAGTGGGACCAGCTGGCCAGCGCGGCCAGTGTGCTCATGGATGCGCCGCTCTTCATCGACGATACGCCGGGCGTGTCGGTATCGGAAATCCGTTCCAAGTGCCGCCGCTTGAAGGCGGAGCAGGGCCTCGACATCATCATGATCGACTACCTGCAGCTGATGCAGGCCAAGAACACGGCTCGAAGCGGCGACAATCGCCAGCAGGAAATCTCTGAGATTTCCCGCTCCCTGAAGAGCCTCGCCCGTGAGCTGAATGTGCCGGTCATCGCCCTCTCCCAGCTCTCTCGAAGCGTAGAGTCCCGCCAGGACCATCGGCCGCTGCTCTCGGACCTCCGCGAATCCGGCTCCCTGGAACAGGACGCCGACATGGTGAGCTTCCTCTTCCGCCCGGCCTACTACGACCGCGACATGGAAGACGATAATCCCCAGAAGAATGAAACGGAAATCATTCTCGCGAAGAACCGTAACGGCCCGGTGGACACGGTGAAGCTCCACTTCGCCGGCCAGTTCACCCTCTTCTACGAAATGACAAACCAAGAGCCGCCGGCGGATATGGCGTAGGATTTAGTGGTCGGTGGTTGGTAGTCGGTTCGCATTTGACGCCAGTGCGTACATAGAGATGACACGGCTATCGGCTAAGTGGTCGGTAATCGGTAGTCGGTAGTTGGGGCGCATTTGATGGAAACGGGTCGTCTGCATATGCCTTCTTCTCAGAAGAAGGTGGCCGAAGGCCGGATGATGGGAAAACACTAACGGTTTGAGTGTGA
>CAVEMF010000266.1:0-1226 GCA_963616715.1 Ruminococcus bromii
GCTGCTTCTTGGGCGGTGACCACGCCTTGCTCGGCCATGAGGGCGAGGACGGTGATCATGCGCTTCTTGGCTTCCTGGGGATGGGAAATGGGATCATAAGCCGAGGGTGCCTGGGGGAGGCCTGCCAGCATAGCGCATTCCGGAAGCGTGAGGTCCCGGAGGTGTTTGCCGAAGTAGGTCTCGCTGGCGGCTTTGACGCCGTAAGTGCCGTGGCCGAAGTAAATGGTATTGAGGTAGATTTCCAGGATTTCATCCTTCGTATAATTTCGCTCCAGCTGGATGGCGAGAGCCAGCTCTTCTGCCTTTCGCGTGATGGTGCGTTCCTGGGAGAGGAAAATATTTTTCACCACCTGCTGGGAAATGGTGCTGCCCCCTTCCACGGTGCGGCCGGCGATGTAATTGGTGAAGAGCGCCCGGCCCACGCCGATGACGTCCACAGCGCCGTGCTCATAGAAGCGGCGATCCTCGGTGGCCACCACGGCTTTCTTCAGAAGGTCCGGCATCTTGTCGGCGGGAATGAATTGGCTTCTATTGATGCGAGATTCCAAGGATTCTTTGAAATGGGAGAGCACATAGAATTTATCCTGCACCGTGGCAAGCTCGCCGGAGGAGGAAATAGGACTTTCCTTTCCGGTGGCCGGCGCGATGTCCACGCTGCCCCCTGCCGTTTCATTGGAAGAGAGCCCGGAAATCAAAGTGGTGATCATGCTCGTCACCTCTGAGAGCACGCCGTCGTCCTTGCCGGCCTGCGCCTTCGCCGTCACTTGCGGATGCGCGTCCGGCTGGGTGAGCGCATTTCCCTGGGAGAATCCCCAATACACCGCCGCGCCTAAGAGGAGAAGAAGGAAAAGAAATTTTTTCATGGTCAGGTCCTTTGTTGTAAATTTTTTGTTTGTTGTTTTCTTTATTGTACCACAGAATGGGGGGAAGGGTTCAAGGGTTCGAGGTTCAGGGTTCAAGGGAAGGTGCGCCGCACAATTCATAAAGCGGCGCGAGTTTGGAAATGGGGGAACGCGTTTGCCTCTTTCCTCACTTCCGTTAACCGCTTGCCGTGTAACCGTTAACCGGCTCTTTTACCGCTAGCGAGCCGTGAAGCGAGACACCTTCCGTGCAAGAGTATATCGCTCCATGGCTCGCTAGTGGTAGTATGCGCGGTAAACGGTTATACGGTAAACGGTTACACGGTAGTGGGGAAGCAGGTATGCGCGTCCCGACCACTGACCACT
>CAVEMF010000266.1:1243-3441 GCA_963616715.1 Ruminococcus bromii
CACTGACCACTAAACCTCCGACTTTCACTGCGCAAAGTTCCTTAATTTGTGTTATAATAAGAAAACAGAAGAGCAATATTATATGTATATATAATAAAAAAGCGGTTTCGTTCTTTTGGGCCGCTGATTTTTTATGTGTAGGAGAAATATATGTCTGAAGATATTCATGAAATCCAGGCTCACCACGCAGAGGAAAATGGGAAAAGCGATTACGGCGCCAAGGACATACGCGTCCTCGAAGGCCTCGAAGCGGTCCGTCTGCGTCCGGGCATGTACATCGGTTCCACGTCTGCTCGCGGGCTCCATCACCTGGTCTACGAAGTGGTGGACAACAGTATCGACGAAGCCTTGGCAGGCTATTGCACCCACATCGAAGTGACTTTGAATGACGATGGCAGCTGCACCGTCGTCGATAACGGCCGCGGCATCCCGACGGGCATGCACGAGACCGGTAAGCCTGCTATGGAAGTCGTCCTCACGGTGCTTCACGCCGGTGGTAAATTCGGCGGTGATGGCTATCCCATTTCCGGCGGCCTCCACGGCGTAGGTATTTCCGTGGTGAACGCCCTCTCCGAATGGACGAAGGTGGTCGTTCGCAGAGAAGGCCATTTCCATGAAATGAGACTGGCCCGCGGCGAAGTGACCCAGTACATGAAGACCTACGGCGAAACCAATGAGACCGGTACCGCTGTCACCTTCAAGCCGGACATTGAAATCTTCAAAGAAGGCGTAGATTTCGATTTCGATACCCTGAAGATCCGCATGCGCGAGCTGGCTTTCTTGAACAAAGGTCTCACCATCACCTTGACGGATCTGCGCGACGGCGCCACCCATGAGGAGAAATTCCACTACGCCGGCGGCATCACCGAATTCGTGCAGTTTCTGAACGAAGGCAAGGACCTGGTGGATCCTTCCGTCATCGCGTTTGAAGGCGAGAAGGACAAGGTCATCGTGGACATTGCCATGCAGTACCAGCAGGGCTACAGTGAAAACATGTATACCTTCGTCAATGACATCAACACCATCGAAGGCGGCATGCACCTCACCGGTTTCCGCACGGCGCTGACCCGCGTGCTCAATGACTACGCCCGCAAGAATAATATTTTGAAAAATAACGAGGACAACCTCTCCGGCGACGACGTTCGCGAAGGGCTCACTTGCGTTATTTCTGTAAAAGTACCCAATCCCCAGTTCGAAGGGCAGACCAAGACGAAGCTCGGAAATCTGGAAGTCAAGAGCATTGTGGATAATATCGTTTCCGCAGGCCTGACCACCTATCTCGAGGAGCACCCCTCCGAAGGCAGAGCCATCATCGAGAAGGGCATCACCGCCAGCCGCGCCAGAGAAGCGGCTCGCCGCGCCCGCGAGCTCACCCGCAGAAAGAATGCGCTCGAAGTTTCCAGCCTCCCGGGCAAGCTCTCCGACTGCACGGAAAAAGATCCGAAGATGACGGAAATCTATATCGTCGAAGGTGACTCCGCCGGCGGCTCTGCGAAATCCGGCCGCGATCGCCGCTACCAGGCCATCCTTCCGCTGCGTGGTAAGATCCTGAACGTAGAAAAAGCGCGCCTCGATCGCGTGCTGAATTCCGATGCCATCCGCACCATGATCACCGCCTTCGGCACCGGCGTGGGCGAAGACTTCGACATCACCAAGCTGCGCTACTACAAGATCATCATCATGACCGATGCGGACGTCGACGGCGCCCACATCCGCACTTTGCTCCTCACCTTCTTCTACCGCTACATGAAGCCCTTGGTCACCGAAGGCCACGTCTTCATCGCACAGCCGCCGCTGTACCAGGTAAAGAAAGGACGTCAGAAATATTACACCTATGATGACGATGAACAGAATAAGCTCTTAAATGAAATCGGCCGCGACGGCTGCTCCATCCAGCGCTACAAAGGCCTTGGCGAAATGAACCCGGAACAGCTGTGGGACACCACCATGAATCCGGAACAGCGCGTCATGCTCCGCGTCGAACTCACCGACGCCGTAGAAGCCGACCGCCTCTTCACCATCCTCATGGGGGACAAGGTAGAGCCAAGAAGAAAATTCATCGAAGAACACGCGAAGGATGTCACGAATCTGGATCTGTAATTTTTGAGAGAATGAGAAAGTGGTTTGAGTGCTTTCTCATTCTTTTTTTTAAGGGGATAAGGGAAGCGATGAAAGTGAGGAGTGAGGAGTGAGGAGTG
>CAVEMF010000267.1:0-3439 GCA_963616715.1 Ruminococcus bromii
TGAATAAAAATTCAAGAATGATTTTTGAAAACGATTTAATCAGCGCTTCCCTAGCGGCAAGTGCGTTGCTCATTTCAAAACTCGCGCCGCTTTATAATTTGTGCGGCGTACCACCCCTTGACCCTTGCCCCCTGACCCCGGAACCTTACATCGATTTATTGTCATAAAAGCAGTATGTGCCATGAGGCGCAAGTCACACACAGGAAGGTGAAACAGTTGAAGCTGCTGGAACGTCTTGGCCGCCAGGAAGGCGGAGTGAAGAAAGAACAAGCCGCCATCTTTGCGGGCCGCACCAGCGCGGTGAAGGAAGATGGCTATCAGGGCTTAAAAATCAATATTCATCGCCGCATCGTCGATGAAATGACGGCGGAACAGCAGCAGATCTTAGATGGCCGCCACACTCGTCAGGAAGTGGAGAGCATCATCACTCGCTACGTGCAGCAAGTGGTGGAAGAAGATCCATTCGCTGTGCCTCGCGGCGAAAGAAGCCGACTGATTTCTGATATCTGCGATGAAATCTTGGGGCTCGGCCCGATCGAACCATTCTTGAAAGATGATACGGTCACCGAAGTCATGGTCAATGGGCCGAAGAAAATTTATGTGGAACGCGGCGGCAAGCTGACGTTGACGCAGGCGCAGTTCCATGATAATGCCCACCTTATGGCCATCATCGAAAAGATCGTGACGCCTCTGGGCCGCCACGTCGATGAAGCATCGCCATTGGTGGATGCCCGCCTCGAAGATGGCTCCCGCGTGAATATCATCATCCCGCCGCTGTCCCTCTTGGGCCCTTGCGTCACCATCCGTAAATTCTCGAAGACGCCGCTCACTGCAGAGAATCTCATTTCCTACGGCACCATGTCCAAGGATATGGTGAAATTTGTAGAAGCCTGCGTCAAAGCGAAACTCAATATCTTGGTCAGCGGTGGTACCGGCTCCGGTAAGACCACGACCTTGAATGTGCTTTCGTCCTTCATCCCCGGCGATGAACGTATCGTCACCATCGAAGACGCCGCCGAACTTCGTCTCGAGCAGCCCCACGTGGTGACCTTGGAATCCCGCCCGCCAAACATCGAAGGCAAAGGTGCCATCACCATCCGCGACCTGGTGAAGAATGCCCTCCGTATGAGACCGGACCGCATCATCGTCGGCGAAGTCCGCGGCGGCGAAGCGCTCGACATGCTGCAGGCCATGAATACCGGTCACGACGGCTCCCTCACCACCGCCCATGCGAATAGTCCGCGCGATGTGCTCTCCCGCGTGGAAACCATGGTGCTCATGAGCGGCTTCGAATTGCCGGTCCGCGCCATCCGCAGCCAGATCGCCTCGGCTATCGATCTCATCATTCACCAGGCTCGTATCCAGGACGGCTCTCGTAAAATCACCTACATCACCGAAGTGCAACAGATGGAAGGCGATGTCATCGTCCTCCAGGATCTTTTCCGCTATGTGCAGCAAGGCTTCGATGAAAATGGCAAAGCCATCGGCCGCTTCGAGTCCACAGGCCTGCAGCCCCAATTCCTCTCGAAATTTAAAATCCACGGCATCGAGCTCCCCAGGGATATGTTCCAGTCCTCGGGGCTCTCCGCAGACGATTGGGATGACTGAAAAAATAGGTCAGGGGTCAAGGGGCAGGGGGCAAGGGGTGGTGCGGCGCACAAATTAAGAAGCGCCGCAAGTTTGGAAAAGTACATTTCCGAGGTGACTGATGGGTACCTACAGAGATCTAGATGTTTGGAAAGAATCGCGTGTCCTCTATAGGATGACTTATTATTTGGCGAGCAGACTTCCTAGAAATGAGGAGTATGCGCTTTCGTCACAGATTCGCAGAGCATCCATTTCTATTTCTTCCAATATAGCGGAAGGACAAGGTCGCGGAAGCACCAAGGATTATGTTCATTTTCTGTACAATGCCAGGGGCTCAGCCTATGAATTAGAATCGCAAATTATTGCTTGCGGAGATTTAGCTTTTTTGATAAGAAAACGCTTCGCAAATGGTATGAGCAAGTGCAGACAGTCATTCGGCTTCTGAATGGTCTGATACGATCGTTGCTCGCAAAGATAGAGGCCGGTGAAAACTCATAAAGATACGGGAAGTAGGCTGTTTCAAAATTCGCGGCGCTTTATGAATTGTGCGCCGCACCTTCCCTTGCCCCCTGAACCCTGCCCCTTGAACCCATTTGCCCTATCACTTGCATATATAAAGACTCTACCGTCTAACATTGAGCTTTAGGAGGTGACCCCCATGCTTGCTCTTTCCCTGGCTCTGGCCATTTCTATTTTTATTTTCATTGCCCTGGCTCTGGTGCTCCTCAAGACCTCGGGCAGCCGGCGCGAGATGAAGCGGCGTCTGGATGCCTTCGCCTCGGAACCGGCGGAAGAAGTGGAAGAGGATCCCGAAGACCTTCGCCGCATCCCATTCCTGAAGCGTACCGTTGGCGCTCTCTTTGGGCAGCTCATGGAGGTGCTCTCTCACTTTGCGCCGGCAGCCATTCCCAAACTCATGGAGCGGCGTATCATGCTGGCCGGTAAGCAAGGGGAGTGGAAGGTGGTTCACTTCGCCGGCCTTTGGTTCCTGTGCTTGGCCGTAGGCATGGGCCTTGGTTTCTACTACGTGCAGACCCAGCCGCATTTGACATTCCTGCAGTACCTTCTGACCGTCGCAGGCTTTGGCCTCACCGGCGCCATGCTTCCCTTCGGTGTATTGAATCACATCATCAAGAAGCGGCAGAATCTTATCACCCGTCAGCTCCCGGATGTGCTGGACCTGCTCTCGATTTCCGTGCAGGCCGGTCTCTCCTTCGATGGGGCGCTGCGTAAAGTGGTGGATCGCATGGAAGGGCCGCTCATCGATGAATTCACCCGCATGCTCCGCGACGTCCGCATGGGCATGACTCGTCGCCGCTCCATGCAATTCATGGCCAAGCGCTGCGACGTGCAGGACATGTACCTCTTCGTCATGTCCGTCACCCAGTCCGAACGCCTCGGCGCGTCCATGTCCGACACCCTGGCCATCCAGGCCGACAACATGCGCACCGTCCGCCGTCAGAGAGCCCGCACCAAAGCCATGAAGGCGCCGGTGAAAATGATATTCCCTCTGGTCTTCTGCATTTTCCCCGCCATCTTTGTCGTCACCCTGGTGCCGTCCCTCCTCTCGCTGATGGAGAATATGGCGAAGAAATAAGAAAAGGGGAATAGGTTCAAGGGTCAGGGTTCAAGGGGAGGTACGCCGCATCAAATTAAAAAGCGGCGCATATATAAGGGCGAAGCCCACCGCTTATACCCCCTTCCTCTGGAAGGGGGAGGGCCCGAAGGGCGGGGGTTAGGTGAGGAAGCAGCTGCTCGTGCCAACCTTTATCGCTTTGCGGTGGCCAACCTCCACCACTAGCGTGGTTCCCCTCCTTCCAGAGGAAGGAGGTTTAAGAGGAAAGGCTTCGCC
>CAVEMF010000268.1:0-3437 GCA_963616715.1 Ruminococcus bromii
GGGCTTCGTTGTTATCCAGGTCGATTAGGATGTACTTGTCATTTCCCATGCCCAGCTCCTTCATGTAGGAGAGCTGGCGCAGGCCGTGGCGGGACTCCATGCGCTCCACCAGGTCGTGTTTGTCGCCGTCGTGGAGGGCGTAGATGAGATCCACAGACGCTTGGTCGATGGCCAGGATGTCCGTGCTCCCAAGGATGCCGATGTTTGGCGTCACCACCGGCGCGGCCGATGTGCCGGCGCAGTCACAGTCCACGGACATATTTCTAAGAGTATTCACGTAGGTCACATGATCACCGAAGTGGTCGATGGTGGCTTTCGTGGACTCGGTCATGCGCTCCATGAAATTTTCCTGCTTCATCCCCCACTGCTCGCCGCTGCCACCGGCGTGAATCCATTTCTTCCCTACCTGGCCGTCGGCCATGCCGATGCCCAGATTTTTATCAGAGCCGCCGAAGCCGCCCATGGTGTGGCCTTTGAAATGGGTGAGCACCACCAAAGAGTCGTAGTTCAAAATATCTTTGCCCATCGACATTTCTTTGAAATGCTTGCCGCCCTTCACCGGAAGGAGCGCCGTCCCTTCAGCATCCATGATGTCCACCGGCGCCACTTCATCCCAGCCATTCGCGCGGATGGCCTCGCGGTGCTGCTCGGTGGTGTAGCGGTCACCTTTGTAGTAGGTATTCGTCTCCACGATGGTGGCGCCGGGGATGTCCTTGTCGATGAGATTCTTCACCCAGGAGCGGGGGAGAATGTTTGGCCCATTCTTCTCGCCGGTGTGGAGCTTCACGGCTACCTTCCCGGAAATATGACCATTCACCTTCTCGTAGACCTTCTGCATGCCCGCCGCCGACAGATCGCGGGTGAAATACACGATGGACTCATTGCCGGTCCGATTCTCGTAGGGCACATACACGCCCCCATCTTTCACGTCAGCTGCGCAAGCCGATGTGGTGATGGCCACAGCCGCCAAAGCGGCGGTGATGATTTTCTTTACAGTTTTCATAGCCTTCTCCTTTGTAGAAATAGTAAATTGAGTGAGCAGGGGGTAGTGATCAGTGATTAGTGGTCAGTGATCAGGACGCACTTAACGCCAGTGCATACATAGAGAGGACCAGGCTATCGGTATAGTGGTCGGTAGTCGGGCCGGCCTTCGGCCACCTTCTTCCAAGAAGAAGGCATAGGCAGACGACTCGCCGCAGCCAAATGCGCCCTGATCACTGATCACTAATCACTGATCACTAAACCGATAGCGTCAAATGTTCCTCTCAGCTGCCCCCATTCTAAAAGAACCTCCGCCGCATTACCAATGCTTATACCTTATTTCTCTATATGCCTGGGGGCTATGGGGCTTTAGGGATAAGTGATTAAGGATAAGGGATAAGGGCGCGTTTGACTGCTTCCGCATGCCCGCATGCAAGCCCTCTTCTCCAAAGAGGGTGCTCGAAGGGCGGGTGATGCTTTGGGAAAGTGTGGAGTGGTGGTGCGACGCATCAAATCAGAAAGCAACGCGAGTTTTAAAATAAGGAGGGCCGTACGCGCGCCCGACCACTAAATGGCCGAGGAGAGCACGAAAAAACCGACGCAGAAAATTTTCTGCGTCGGCCGCTTTTATCGATATGATATTTCCTGTAAAGAGACTCGCGAAGAGCCGTATCATCAGGGCTTCCCTTGCATCTTTTCTATATTTCCTTCTTTGATAAGGATTTGGATCAGTTTGCCGGGGGAAGCAAGTTTTCCTCCTCTGCGATTCTCCGTACATCACTTTCTTCCTGCCTTGTAATGGCGGCAATGGCAGAGATATCCATCTGCGCTCTTAGCATTCGCAGGGCAATCTCACGTTTCTCACGGATTGCTCCGCGTTCCATACCTATATTATACCCTTTATAGGCGCTTTCCTTCGCAATGCCCAAACTCAAGTTGCACATGGTGCCCACCTCTCCTTCTTCTGAATGACTGAGTTGAATGTAGTATTCGCTATTCAAAACTTTCATCTTTCCCGCTGCATTGTCTCTGGACTTAAAAATCTCGTAGAGCAAATTCAGCAGGCGATTGCCTAATTCCTTTTTCTCCTCGCTCAGATAAATCATTACGATCTGCGCCAGGTCATAGTTTTTCTTTTCCTCACAAATATGGCCGTAGGGGAAACTCTCTTCGATGCTGTAGCGCGTGATGCCACTGGTCTGGTCGGGAGATTCCATGCAGAGCCAGATGCTATAGACCTTCTTGATCTTGCCGTACTCAGATTTCGTGAAGACCGTGTCGTGCTGGGCGGAAATCAGACGGCTGCAATAGTAGAAGGCTCGCTTGGTCAGCGGGTACTCCAAATTCGCCGAGTGCTGGGCTTCGATATTGATGATGAGGCCTAGGGAATCTTTCTCTGGTGTGATAGCTCGGAAACGAATGTCGTAAGTCACCGTGCCTTCGGTGAGGGTCTTGTCTTCTACATTGTCTCCCACGATGCGAGCGGCATTGGTCTCGTCCGGCAGCACCGGCACGGTCCCCACTTCCGGCGTCCCTTCGATGTACTTGTCGCGGATGTCTGCGATTTCGCAATTTTCAAATTCCGGCACGCAGTATTTCAAAATCCACGCCAAAATCTTTTTGCTGGAAAGCAATCTCTTCGCACTGGCATCGTACTCCGGATTTCCGCCGGACAAGTAAATGTCTTCGAGCTTCTTGTCGTCCATGGCCTCACCCCTTTTTCTATTTCTATTGTAGCATACCTTGAAAAGGGGAAATAGGATAAGTAATCAGGGGTCAGAGCGCGACTCCCGCCAGTATGTACCTAGAGGTGCTACGGCTATCGGCCAAGTAGTCAGTGATCAGTGGTCGGTAGTCAGGGCGCGTTTGGCATTGGTGGTGGTGGGCATGGCACCACTTTCGTGGGATAGATACTTCGCTCAGGATGACAGGCAAGAGAAGCGGTGGAGACGGAAGACATTAGATGATAGACATCCAGACTTAAGACGCACCGCTGCGATAAAGTCAGCGGGGACTGTCGTCTGATGTCTCACGTCTGATAGTCTATCATCTCCTCGCCTGCTTCCTGTGAAGATTTCACGCACTATTTATCACTCAAGCGGTATGCTTTCGAGCTTTGCACCCAAAAGGGCGGGCCACCTCTTCAGAAAAGAGGCAGCCCGCCCTTTTGGCGAAGCAATCAAATGCATCCTGATCACTGATCACTATACCGTTACCGAAAGGCATCACCCGCCCTTCGGGCACCCTCTTCGCGGAAGAGGGCTTAGCGCGATTGGCGATGCAGTCAGACGCGCCCTGATCACGAATCACTAATCACTGATCACTAAACCGATAGCATTCTCACAGCTCCCGTCCCATATCCACCGCCATTTGCTTGTCTCTTTCCGGGGGCCGGCCGGCGATGGTGAGGTAGCCGCCGATCATGGCGCCGTTAAGGCCCGCGGCGAGGGCGAAGG
>CAVEMF010000269.1:0-3424 GCA_963616715.1 Ruminococcus bromii
TTAGTCTTTATACGTATCATCCGTCACCCAGTCTTCGATATTCTTCTGCTTGGCGCGAGCTACCGAGAGAGCCTTGGCGGGCACATCTTTGGTGATGGTGGAGCCGGCGGCGGTGAAAGCTCTTTCGCCTACATGCACCGGGGCTACGAGATTTGTATTGCAACCGATGAACGCATGGTCGTCAATGGTGCAGCGATGCTTGTTCTTTCCATCGAAATTAACGGTCACCGTGCCGCAGCCGAAGTTGACGTTTTTGCCCAGGTCCGAGTCGCCGCAATAAATGAGATGGGGTAATTTCGTGCCGTCATCGACTACGGAATTCTTCACTTCGACGAAATTGCCGATCTTGATGTGGTCATGAAGCTCGGTCTGCGGGCGAAGGTGCACGAAGGGTCCGATTTCATTGTAATTTCCGATGGTGCATTCGTGCGCATAGACGCGATTCAAATGGGTGAAATCGCCGCAAACCACATCAGTGAGCTGGGTGTCCGGGCCGATTTCGCAGTGCGCTCCCACAACGGTCTTCCCCTGCAGCATAGTGCCAGGAAGAAGCACAGTGTCTTTGCCTACCACTACATCTTGCTCTACATAGGTGTGTTCCGGGTCAATGATGGAAACACCGGCTGCCATGAGCTCTTCCGCTTTGCGAAGGCGCAGGATGCGGTCTGCCTGGGACAGCTGGATGCGGGAATTGACACCCATGGTCTCGTCAGCATCATCAGCCGCTACCGGGATGACCTTCAGCCCCGCTTTGATCATGATTTCGAAAACGTCGGTCAAATAGTATTCGCCCTGGGCATTTTTGTTGTCAATTTTCGCAAGCGCATCAGCCAAAGCGCCGGCCTGGAATACATAGGTGCCTGTATTGATTTCATGGACTGCCAGCTGCTCCGGAGTGCCGTCCTTCTGCTCCACGATGGAGGTCATGTGGCCTTCGCTATCACGAAGCACACGGCCATAGCCGAAAGGATTGTCCAGGATCGCCGTGAGCACCGTAGCCGCTGCCCCTTCACTCTGGCAAATGTCAGACAGCTTGGAAATCGTTTCGCTGCGAAGAAGCGGTGTATCGCCGCAGATGACCAGCACATAACCGTCCCGATTTTTTTCAAATGCCGGAAGCGCCTGAATCACCGCATGACCGGTGCCGAGCTGTTCCTCCTGATGAACGAAGGAGAGATTCTCCTCGCCCAAGTATTCTCTTACCAAATGTTCTTTGAAACCGGTGATCACTACCACACGGTCAAAACCGCTTTGGCGCACTACGCGAATGACCTGCTCCGCCATGGGCACGCCGCACACCCGATGCAACACCTTCGGATAATCTGATTTCATGCGCGTCCCCTGTCCGGCCGCCAAAATAAGCGCTGTTAATTCTGCCATATGTCCTCCTGTATCCCCATGGAAAATGTGAAGATTTCTATTTCATTCTTGTTCTTATCATATTGCAGGCGGTAAAACACCTGTAAGCTTCATTGTAGCAAAGGAAATAGGGTGGTGCAAGGAATTTTTAGGGAAATAGTAATCAGTGATCAGTAGTCAGTGATCAGGGCGCGATTGACGCCACTGGCACATGGAGATGCAACGGCTATCGCCATAGTAATCGGTAGTCGGTGGTCGAGCTACGCTTAACGCCATCCCCAGATAACAGGTAGAACCTTTATGTGAGAAAATCATCAAATGCGCCCCGACTACCGACTACTGACCACCGACTACTATTTCTCTCATTGAAGCGCACAAAAAAGCCGCGGGAGCAAATCCCGCGGCTCTTTTGTATGCCATACTTATTCAAAACGTCTCATTTTGTGATTGAGGCTTCCGCAGCCGTACCATGCGTCTGCGTCCAGGTTTTCTTCGATGCGAAGGAGCTGGTTATATTTTGCTACGCGTTCGCTGCGAGCCGGAGCACCGGTCTTGATCTGGCCTGCGTTCAGTGCCACTGCGATATCCGCGATGGTGGTATCAGCGGTTTCACCGGAGCGATGAGAAATGACAGCGGTATAGCCTGCGCGCTGTGCCATCTGTACCGCTTCGAAGGTTTCTGTCAGCGTGCCGATCTGGTTCAGCTTGATCAAGATGGAGTTTGCTACGCCGGCATGAATGCCTTTGGACAGGCGTTTGGTATTGGTGACGAAGAGGTCGTCGCCTACCAGCTGTACTTTCTTGCCCAGCGCATCGGTGAGTTTCTTCCAGCCATCCCAGTCTTCTTCGCCCAAGCCGTCTTCGATGGAAATAATCGGATACTGATCGATCAAGTGTTCATAGAATTCGATCATGCCATCTGCGTCTTTGGCGGTGTGGTCGCCGGCCAAGTGATAGAGGCCGTCGTCACCAAGGAGTTCAGAAGCTGCCACGTCGGTAGCGAGGACGATATCCTTGCCTGCGGTATAGCCGGCTTTTTCGATGGCTTCACAAATGACTTCCATAGCCGCTTCATTGGACGGAAGGTCCGGCGCGAAGCCGCCTTCATCGCCGATAGCTGTGGAGAGGCCTTTGCCCTTAAGCACCGATTTCAAAGACTGGTACACTTCCGCGCACATGCGGAGGGCTTCCCGGAAAGTCGGAGCGCCTACTGGCATGATCATGCTTTCCTGGATGTCCACATTGTTGTCTGCATGAGCGCCGCCGTTCATGATATTCATCATCGGTACCGGCAGATTGTGCGCATTCACGCCGCCGAGATACTGGTACAGCGGAAGGCCGGCAGATGCTGCCGATGCATGAGCCGCTGCCAAAGATACGCCAAGGATCGCATTGGCGCCGAGGCGGCTCTTATTTTCTGTGCCGTCCAGATTGATAAGGATGTGGTCGAGGCCCCTCTGATCGGAAGCGTCCCAGCCCAGCACAGCGTCAGCGATTTCGCCATTCACATGACCTACAGCATTGAGGACGCCTTTGCCATTGTAGCGGGATTTATCGCCATCACGAAGTTCAGTGGCTTCAAACATGCCGGTAGAAGCGCCGGAGGGAACTGCAGCATGGGCAAAAGTGCCATCTTCCAGGACCATCTCTACTTCTACTGTCGGATTTCCGCGGGAATCCAGAATTTCTCTTGCATGCAAATCGGTAATAGCTGCCATCTTTTATTCTCCTTAGTATGAGTTATAAGATAAACCTTTATAAAACGAACCCTCACCCTTCCAAAGGAAGGGGTATAAGCTTGACTTGAGTAACAAATAATGCGCGAACGTCTTTGGAAATGGGGGTAAGGGTCAGGGTTCAGGGGTCAGGGGGTGGTGCGCCGCACAAATTATAAAGCGGCGCATATATAAGGGCGAAGCCCACTGCTTTTACCCTCTTCCTCTGGAGAGGCCACTGAAAAAGTCCCAGTTTCATGTATAGCCCTTATTTTTATTCATGAAATCGCACAACGAGAGGCGCTCAAGCCCGATTCTTTCGTGCGCATTTTGCATAAAAATTACCTCTA
>CAVEMF010000270.1:0-1258 GCA_963616715.1 Ruminococcus bromii
ATGGCGTCGGTCATGCCGCGGCCATTGACTTTCTTCATGCCTTCTTTGTAAATGTCGCCGGTGCGGTAGCCGTCATCGAGGGCTTTGTTCACTGCATCTTCGATGGCGTCAGCGGCTTTGTCTTCGTCTAAGGAGTAGCGCAGGAGCATGGCGGCCGAGAGGATGGTGGCGATGGGGTTCGCGATGCCTTTGCCGGCGATGTCCGGAGCGGAGCCGTGAATCGGTTCGTAGAGGCTGGTCTCGTTGCCGATGGAGGCAGAGGGGAGCATGCCGATGGAGCCGGAGAGGACGGCTGCTTCGTCAGAGAGGATGTCGCCGAAAAGATTTCCTGTCACCACCACGTCGAAGAAGGACGGGTGGATGGCGAACTGCTGGGCGCAGTTGTCCACATACATGTGGTCCAAGGTGACGTCGCCGTAATCTTTCTCATGGATGGCATTGACGGTGCGTCTCCACAGGCGGGAGGTAGCGAGCACATTGGACTTGTCTACGCTGGTGACATGGCCTTTGCGTTTCTTCGCGGCTTCCATGGCGAAGCGGGTGATGCGGTCCACTTCGGGGACGGAATAGTTTTCCAGGTCCCACGCTCTTTCTACGCCATCATGGATTTCCGATTCGCAGCGGTCGCCGAAATAAATGCCGCCCACCAATTCACGGACGATCATGATGTCGGTGCCTTTGGCGATTTCCGGTTTCAGGGGAGAATATTCGATCATGGAGTCCTGGATTTTCACCGGGCGCAGGTTCACATAGAGGCCCAAGGCTTTGCGCAGACCGAGGATGGCTTTTTCCGGACGGAGGGCCGGTTCCAGGTGGTCCCACTGGTCGCCGCCTACGGCGCCAAAGAGGATGGCGTCTGCTTTCTTGCAAGCGTCGATGGTGTCCTGGGGCAGCGGTTCGCCGAATTTGTCGTACGCTGCGCCGCCGGCATCTTTCCATTCATAGGTGAGGCCGATGTGGTAAATAGAATCAACTTTTTTCAATACTTCTACGGCTGCATCGGTGATTTCGGTGCCGATGCCGTCGCCGGGAATGACTACGATGTGTTTGGTCATGATTGCTCCTTTGCTTGAGTGGCTTAGTGATCAGTGATCAGTGATTAGTGATCAGGGCGTCAGTTTTCACTGATTAACGCTATCGATTTAGTAGTCAGTGATCAGGGGTCAGTGATTAGGACGCATTTGGCGCAGGCGTACACATAGCAGGATCACCTCTATGTACGCACTGGCCTCAAGCGCGCCCTGATCACTGATCACTA
>CAVEMF010000270.1:1279-3399 GCA_963616715.1 Ruminococcus bromii
ATCACTATTTCTTCTGCTTCACATAGTTAATGAGCCCGCCGGCTTTGGCGATGTCTTGGATGAAGCCGGGGAGTGGCGGGGCCTGGAAGGTGTCGCCGGTGGTGAGGTTTTCGATTTTGCCGGTGGAAATATCAATTTTGAGTTCATCGCCGGCGTGGATTTTTTCTACATCATTTCCGATTTCCAAAAGCGGAAGGCCTACATTGATGCCGTTTCTATAGAAAATGCGAGCGAAGGAGGCCGCAATGACCACGGGCACGCCGCTGGCTTTGATGGCTACCGGCGCGTGTTCGCGGGAGGAGCCGCAACCGAAGTTTTTGCCGCCCACCATGATGTCGCCGGCCTTCACGGTCTCTGCGAAGGTGGGGTCGATGTCCACCATGCAGTGCTTCGCCAGTTCCTTCGGGTCGAAGGTGTTGAGATATCTGGCGGGAATGATTACGTCTGTATCGATGTTGTCGCCGTAGCGCCAAACTTTTCCTTCTAATACCATCTTATTTGACCTCCTTCGGTACGGCGATGCGTCCGAGAATCGCGCTGGCTGCCGCTACCTGCGGACCGGCGAGGTAAATTTCAGAATCCGTGGGGCCCATGCGGCCGATGAAGTTTCTGTTCGTCGTGGAAACGCATTTCTCCCCTTCGGCCAGGATCCCCATGTAGCCGCCAAGGCACGGGCCGCAGGTGGGCGTGGAGACAGCGCAGCCGGCATTGATGAAGATGTCAATGAAGCCGGCATGCATGGCCTGGAGATAAATGGTGGGCGTTGCCGGGATGACGATGCAGCGTACCTGCGGGTGCACTTTGTGGCCTTCGAAGATGCGGGCCGCGATGGCGAGGTCTTCCAGTCGTCCATTGGTACAAGAGCCGATGACCACCTGGTCAATTTTGATTTCTCCAAAGGTGCCGATGACTTTTGTATTTTCCGGCAGGTGCGGGAAGGAAACGACAGGTTTCATTTCCGAGAGATTGATGTGGACTTCTCTGGAGTAGTGCGCGTCCTCGTCGGCCTTCACGATTTCAAATGGCTTGTTGTAGCGGCCTTCGATGTAAGCGATGGTCTTTTCGTCCACCGGGAAAATACCGTTCTTGCCGCCGGCTTCGATGGCCATATTCGCAATGGTGAAGCGGTCGGTCATGGAGAGGGAGTGGACGCCGGGGCCGGTGAATTCCAGGGACTGGTACAGCGCGCCGTCCACGCCGATGATGCCGATCAACGTGAGGATCACGTCTTTGCCGGTGATGTCTTCCGGTTTCGTGCCGGTCAATACCACTTTGATGGCGTCAGGCACTTTGAACCATGCTTCGCCTGTCGCCATAGCCACGCCCAGGTCCGTGGAGCCCACGCCGGTGGAGAAGCCGCCTAAAGCGCCATAGGTGCAGGTGTGAGAGTCAGCGCCGATGGTCACCATGCCCGGACCCACGAGCCCCTTTTCCGGCAGCAGCGCGTGCTCGATACCCACGCGGCCCTGCTCGAAATAATTGACGATGCCATTTTCGCGGGCAAAGTCACGAACGATTTTCGCAAGGCCGGCGGACTTGATGTCCTTGGCCGGCTGGAAATGGTCCGGCACCAGGACGATCTTTTCTTTATCAAAAACCGGCACGCCCACGCGCTTGAATTCGGCGATGGACGGCGGCGCGGTGATGTCATTGGCCATCACCAGGTCCAGCTTGCAATTTATCAGATCCCCAGCTTTCACAGAGTCGAGTCCGGCGTGCTTGGCCAGAATCTTCTGTGTCATTGTCATACCCATACGTTTACCTCCTAAAATCCCATTTGTGACACCCAATAAAAAAATCCTTCCTCTCACTAAGAGACGAAGGATTCGCGGTACCACTCTCATTCGTATTTCCATGGAAATAGAAATACGCACTCTCCTGATAACGGTCAGTTTCCGGCGAGGCCTACTACATTCAGCCCGCGACTCAAGGACGAGTTCGAGAAACGCTCCTGCCATTTTTCACCATCCAATGGCTCTCTATAAGAAACCAATTCCCTACTATTTCCTGTCACTGTCTTTTTGGATATGGACATACTGTAGCACATGCGGGAGAGAAATGCAAATGGGAGTTTGGTAGTCGGTAGTCAGGACGCAAGTCTCGAAGTGAGGAGGGAGGAG
>CAVEMF010000271.1:0-3365 GCA_963616715.1 Ruminococcus bromii
ACATACAACAAGCTATAAATGTTTAAATTATCACCAAGTGATACAAGTATGGCAAAGAAAAGCATAGACATGGCGCGGATTTCCAGGATTTAGACCGGGAGTCAATAATATAGGAAATCATTTTACTGCGTAAAAAAGAAATTTTGATTTCTTGTAAGAAAAAGAAAAATCCCAAAACTATGGGAAAGAATGTATTTCTCAAAGAAGATAAGCCTGCGGGGGATGCATTTTTAATTTCCTGCGTGCAGGACTTGCCATGGTGTGGTATAGTATTAGCAGCAGGTGATAATATGAGCAGAAAATTCAAGATGGATAAAAATCAAAGACGAGAAGCGATACAGACCCTGCTCCGCCAAAATCCATGTCTGACAGATGGAGATCTGGCAGAGAAGTTTTCTGTGTCAGCTGCGACGATTCGTCTGGACAGGCAGACTTTGGGCATCCCCCAGATGCGCGACCGCATAGAGCACTTGGTCTCCGATCCCGTGGAGGGACGGGGCGGCATCCGCATATTGGATATGGATGTGGGAGTCAAGGGGGTCGGGCTATTTCAAACTAGAGACGAGATGGCCGATACCTTCGGTGCTGTAAGTCCGGAGAAACTCTATGGCGCTTCTGCGTCCTTTGCCGAAGCTTTGGCAGGGGAGGCCTTTGCCCCGACCCAGGTAGGAAATATCAAATACAAAGTACCCGTGAAGCCGGGGACTACGCTGGTGATGAAAGGGCGCATTGCCTTGGTCCGTGGAAATAAGAGACATATCTATATCAGTTTCTTCGACGGCGAGGAAGAAGTGTACCGAGCTAAGTTTATTATGGAATTTTTGAATTGATGGAGGCGTCCCATGGAAAAAATAGCTGTCGATGCTATGGGTGGTGACTTTGCGCCGCTGGAAATCGTATTAGGAGCGATTCAGGCTGTACGGGAGTGGAAAATCCCGGTGGTTCTGGTAGGGAAGGAAGAGGAGATCCGTCCGATTCTGGAAAAGAATGGGGAAGAGAAGAATCCTCTGATCGAAATCCACCACGCGTCGGAAGTCATCGAAATGGGAGAGCATCCGGGTATGGCTTATCGTAAGAAGAAGGATGCCTCTGTCACCGTAGGCGCGAAGCTTGTCCGCGATGGCGAGTGTGGCGCTTTGGTGGCGCCGGGCTCCACCGGTGCGGCAGTGACTGCCGGTCTTCTTGGTATCGGCCGCATCAAAGGCATCGAGCGTCCGGCCATCCTGACGCCGATCCCGAATCAGAAGGGCGGATATACCTTCCTGGTAGACTCGGGAGCCAGCGCGCAGCCGAAGCTTTCTACCTATGTGCAAAATGCCCTCTTGGGCTATATTTACGCCACCAAGGTGGCAGGGATTTCCCATCCGAAAATCGGGCTTTTGAATATTGGCGCGGAAGCCACCAAGGGAAGCCCGCTGGTGACAGAGGCCAATGAGGTCTTGTCGAACCAGAAAGTCATCCCTTTTGCAGGCAATGCGGAAGGCCGTGATGTGATGAGCGGCGAATTCGACGTGATCGTCACTGATGGTTTTACTGGAAATGTAGTTTTGAAATTCGGAGAAGGCGCCGGAAATATGGTGGCCGCACTCCTGAAAGATGCGGTGATGAAAGGCGGCCTCCGTGCGAAAATCGGCGGATTCCTCCTGAAACCGGCTTTGAAGAAATATTTGGCGAAACCTTTGGACTACGCGGAATACGGCGGAGCCCCGCTCCTTGGCATCAAGGGCGGCCTCCTCATTTGCCACGGCGCTTCCAAGGCAAAAGCAATCAAAAATGCCATCCATATGGCACAGGGCGTGTGCCGCGAACATTTGGATCAGATCGTCATGGATACACTGAAACAAATGGAAACGGAAAGCGTCTAGGAAATAGAACTGCTGAGAATGCACTTGAGTCAGATGCGATGAAAACTGTAGGCCAAAAGTGATCAGTGGTTAGTGATCAGTGATCAGGATGTGCATGGGCTTCTACATTAAATTTGCGGCGCTTTATGAATTGTGCGCCGCACCGCCCCTTGAACCTCGAACCCTGCCCCTTGACCCTTTCGTCACTAGCCCGTAGCTTGCCAACTGTCTGAAAGAGAAACTCACGATCTTCTATTTCCTTATTGCAATGGAAAGGATACATCATATATGACTGGATTATGTTCAGCCGGGATTTTGGGCACCGGGCATTATACGCCGGAGAAAATCCTGACTAACGCAGATTTGGAAAAAATGGTAGATACCAGCGATGAGTGGATTCGCACCCGCACCGGTATCGAGACAAGACATATCGCTTCCCGCACAGAGACTACCTCGGATCTCTGTGTGAAGGCAGCTATCTCTGCTATGGAGATGGCCCATGTGACGCCGGATGATATTGACTACATCATCGTAGCCACGGCATCTCCGGACTATGTGGTGCCGTCTACGGCCTGCATGGTGCAGGATAAGCTGGGCTGCAAGCACGCCGGGGCTATGGATATTTCCGCCGGCTGCTCGGGCTACATCTATGCCGTCGCTTTGGCGTCGAACCTTGTGAAAGCAGGCATGTATAAACACATCCTCATCATCGGTGCAGAAGTGCTTTCTCGTCTGGTGAATTGGGAAGACCGCTCTACTTGCATCCTTTTCGGTGATGGCGCAGGTGCGGCGGTGATCGGCCAGGTGGAAGAGGGCTACGGCCTTTTGGCCTCTGACTTAGGCTCCGATGGAAGTCTTGGGAAGATCCTTAATATCCCCGCCAGCGGCGTAGCAGAACCGGTGACTCATAGAGCCATCGACTCCGGCCGTATCTATATCCACATGGAAGGACCGGAAGTATTCAAAGCCGCTGTCCGCCATATGGGGCAGACGACTATGAAAACTCTTGAAGCGGCAGGCATCACGAAAGAAGATATCGGTATGTTCATCGCCCACCAAGCGAACAACCGCATCATCCAGGCCATCGCGAAACGCCTCGCGCTGCCGCCGGAGCATATGTATGTGAATGTGAATAAATACGGCAATACATCTGCGGCTTCCGTAGGTATCGCCTTGGATGAAGTGGTTCGCGCCGGCAAAGTGAAGCACGGCGACTACGTAGTCCTCACCGGTTTCGGCGCCGGCCTCACCTGGGGCTGCGACGTCATGCGGTGGATGTGATACAAGGGATAAGGGACAAGGGATAGGGGATAAGGCGTTCTTTCCGTTGTCTACCCTCTTCCTATGGAAGGGGGAGGGCCCGAAGGGCGGGGGTTGGGCCCCGTGAATGCCCTCTTCTTTGAAGAGGGTGCCCGTAGGGCGGGTGATGTCTGTCTTCCATAAGCCAACCTCCACAGTTCAGACTGTCTCCCGCCTTCCAGAGGAAGGCGGTAAAAGCTGTGTGCGTCGCACCACCACTCC
>CAVEMF010000272.1:0-3363 GCA_963616715.1 Ruminococcus bromii
ACATTTACAAAGAAGGCATGAAGAAAGTCAATGGCCGCGGCATGACCGACGCCATCCTCGAAAGACTTGCCTAAAGAAATACAAGCACACAAAAAGACCGCTACCTCAATGGAGGCAGCGGTCTTTTTTTAGACATGAGACATGAGACATGAGACATGAGACATGAGACGTGAGACAATGAGAAAGCAGTAAGCCCTCTTCTCTGAAGAGGGTGGCCGAAGGCCGGGTGATGGTCGGAAAAGTGAGGAGTGAGGA
This sequence comes from Ruminococcus bromii, assembly GCA_963616715.1. GTDB lineage: Bacteria > Bacillota > Negativicutes > Veillonellales > Dialisteraceae > Dialister. The sequence continues at coordinate 256 of CAVEMF010000272.1, forward strand.
GTGAGGAGTGAGGAGTGGTGGCGCGGCGCACAAATTAAGAAGCGCCGCAAATTTGAAAAGTCAGCGCATTTAGTTGCTTTCCCACTACCGTTATCCGTTTACCGTGTAACCGTTAACCGGTTCATTTACCGATGACGAGCCATGGAGCGATATACTTTTCTGTGCAAGCGGTTATCATCTCACGGCTCGCTATCGATGGTATGCGCGGTGAACGGTTATACGGTGAACGGTTCACGGTAGTGGGAAAGCCGGAAAACGAGTTTACCTATTTCAAAACTCGCGCCGCTTTCCTATTTGATGCGGCGCACCTTCACTCCTCACTCCTCACTTTTGTACGCCCCGACCACCGACTACTGCTTTAGCACTTTCACCGCCCACTCACTATCGATGAGGATATCCTCGCGTTCCGTTTTCTTCAAAGCAGCAGCGAAAGTATTTTCCAATTTCCGATAGAGATCCATATCAAAGCCATAGGCGGCTACGATTTCATTTCCTTGGAGGAAAACGATGCGGCGATGGTCCTCTTCATCGGCGTCAAAGTGCACCGCATCCACGTGAAGCGATGGATTCTGTTTCTGAAGGAACGAGTAAGCCAGCACCTTCTCCATTTCCACGAAACGATCGTCAAGGCCTGCATCTACGATCATAAGCTTTTCGGAAAGCACAGCCCGATTGGCCACCACCCGGCGGCGCCAGGTGGCAATGGAAGCCCAGGGAACCTCAGCGCTTTGTCCCGTCATGATGCGGCAGGCTTCCAGGAAATCCTCTTCACTTGCCGCGTAGTAGAGAAGCGTTTGGGTTTCTCTTTCCTTATATAAGAAAGAATAATCATAATACTTCGTGTCTCCGCAGTGCGGGCAAGCGGCGGCAAAGGCGCTGCCATTTCTCACCTTCTCCTTCCACGCGGGATCCGCGGCCGTGTCGATGGCCGGGAGCGTGGTGAAAGAGAAAGAGGCGCCGCAGTGGTCACAGGTGATTTGCAAAACGGCCATGATGATTTCCTCTTAGCGGAACGAAAGCACTTCAGAGAGCGGCTTTCTTTCGCTGGCCGCCGGGATCACCGCCGGGTGACCGATGGCAATCAGCGCCGATACATCATAATTTTCCGGCAGGTCCAGGATTTCCTTCAGCTTCTCTTCGTCGTAGCGTCCCATGATGAGCGTGCCCAGCTTCAAAGCGTTGGCGGCCAGGCAGAAGTGGTCAGCTGCCACGCCGGCATCGAAGGACTGCCAGTGCGTCCCCTTCTTCGTGGAGAATGTGCCGTCCGGTTCATAGCCCGAGAGACCTTTGATGATGCACAACACCACCAGCGCCGGCGCCTCGTGGATATTATCTGTATTCCAAGGGAAGTCCACCGTGCACTCATCAGCGATGCGATTCTTCAGTGCCGAGTCCATGACTGCCACATAGCGGATGGGCTGCGTATTCTCCCAGCACGAAGCCATCTGGCTCATCATCACCACATCCTCGATGTCTCGCTGGCTCACCGGCTGATCGGTGTACGCCCGTATACTTCTTCTGGAAATCAGACATTTGATTGCATCCATAATTGACCTCACATTTCTACAACAAAGAAACAGACAGAATTTCTTTTATTCTAACACAGTAAGCATATAAAATATATTTCATGGATAACAATTTCATAAAATAGTAGGATAATGCATGGATATGCTGTATAATAATAGCGTTGAGAGTATCTGATATATATCAGGAAGCTATAGAAAGGCGGGAAGATTATGACTGAAGTAAAAAGAAAAGGACATAACCTTTTAAAAGATGATAGAAAAGTCGAACGCATCCTGACCCTGTGGAACATGCTTTGCTGTGGCCGCAGAGTCTCGAGAGAAGATATGTCGCATGTGCTCAAGGTCAATGAACGGACTGTGAGCCGCTACTTCTCCGACATCAGACACTATCTGGACGTGCTCGAAGGGATCGACGGCATTCATAGAGAGCTCATCCTCGATCGCAAGACCAGCACCTACCGGATCAATGAAATGGGAAATCGCTTCATCACCCATGGCGAGCTCTTCGCTGTGTGCAAGATTCTGTTAGCCAGCAAAGCCTTCCACAAAGAAGAAATGAAATCTCTGCTCTCTCGTCTTCTGCAGAACTCCGTTTCCGCCCAGGAAAAAGACGAAATCAATCGCTACATCAAAAACGAAATTTTCGAATATCAGGATCCCTCTCATAAAAATCCGGACATGGATGTGCTTTGGGATGTCACCAACGCTGTGCACACACACAACATCCTTTCCTTCGACTATCAGAAAATCGGCGCCGAGATGAGCACCCCCCATGTGGTTCGTCCACTGGGCGTTCTCTTCTCCGAATACTACTTCTACCTGGCCGCTCGCCCGGACAGAGACATCCGCTCCGGCGGCACAAGCCCCGTGAAAATTTATCGCCTCGATCGCATGAGCCACGTGAAGGTCACCGACAGCACCTTCTCCGTGCCATACACCGACCGCTTTAAAGAAGGTGAATTTAAAAACCAGGTACAGTTCATGTACAGCGGCCCGAAGATTCACCTCGAATTCATTTACACCGGCCCCTCCATCGAAGCCGTCCTCGACCGCCTGCCCACCGCCAAGGCCAAAGCCAAAGCCAACGGCTCCTGGGTCATCACCGCCGACATCCAAGGCGAAGGCATCCTCATGTGGCTCCTGAGCCAAGGCGCTAGCGTCAACGTCCTTGCACCGGAGACCCTCAGAAACGAATGGCTCGCCACCGCACAGAAAATTTGCGAAATGGGAAAAGCATAATAGAAATCAAAAAGCCAAGAGCGAAATTTATCGTTCTTGGCTTTTTATGTATAGTAATTAGTGATTAGCAATTAGTGATCAGGCCGCGTCTATCGCTGGCAAAAGATGGAGCACTATCTTCTTCTCTGAAGAAGGTGGCAGGAGGCCGAATGATGCAGTTTAGTGATTAGTAACTAGTGATCAGTGATCAGGACGCGATTGGCGCGGGGGCAGCGGGCAGCAGAATTGCCGCTGGCCCTACGTGAGTAGACCCTTGGAGAAGGGCCCTCCATAGCGCCGGATAGAAATGCGCCGAAGGCGCATAATCAGCACTAGCCCAAAGCATGCCGACTGTCTCCACCGT
>CAVEMF010000273.1:0-3352 GCA_963616715.1 Ruminococcus bromii
TAGTCGCTCTCGCGGATGCATTTCTGCAGGCGCTTGGCTGTTTCCTGCAGCACCATATCGCCGGCGGTGTGGCCGTAGGTATCGTTGATGGGTTTGAATTTATCCAAGTCCAGGTAGAAGAGCATGAAGGGCTGGTTTCGATTTTCCTTGGCCGAGAGGACCATGTTGAAATACCGTTCATTGAAGAGCCCGGTGAGGCCGTCGGTGTTCGCCATATTTTCCAGGGCGTGCTTCTCGCCGATGTCCTGGCCGATGAGGAGCACGCGCTCCAGATTTCCTTCCTCGTCCCAGCTGGCGGGCACCACGGTCATGAGCTTGTACTCTTCCTTCTTCCGGCCCATGTATTCGAATTTGAATACGCTGTCCTTATCGGAGAGGACCTTGCGCAGGTGGGCTTCCGATAAGATGTGAGAGATCTTCATATGCGCCGCATCGCCGATGGCCACATAGCGCTGGGAAATCATCCGCACCAGATCCTCGTATTTCCCTTCTCGCTGATACAGGTCGGTGGATAGCGTCTGCTCTCTGTACACATATTTCCCGGTTTTGAGATTGCCGACAGCGATGCGGTCCACCACTTTTTGCATACTCACATAAAGATCCGAGAGGATGTCCGCTTTATTTTCCAGCGCTGCCTTCTCGGCCCGTTCCTTTTGGAAACGACGCTGGGACTCCCGCAGGATGAAAACGATGGTGACAAAGCCCAAGAGCCCCGAGAGGAGGAGCAGGATATTCGTGGTGAGGCGACGGATGTGCAAAAGGCTGCCATTCACATCCTCTGCATGCACCACACCCACGATGGACCAGTCGGCGATGCCTAAGGATTCGTAAGTGACGTAGCGGGTATTTCCATTTCTTTCAAACAGCAAGCCGCCGCGCCCGCCGGTCTCAAGGCCCCTCCGCATGTCCTCTACGCTCCCCTTGATGACCTCGTGGCCATTCCCGGAGATGAAGTCCGGCATATTGGTGACGCGATCCAATATTTCCGACTTCGGCGCCAGGGAAAGGATCACCCGACCCGTGGAATCTACCACGTAGGAGTCGCTATGGCCGTTGTAGATATTTCCGGAAATCAGATTTTCCACCACCTTGTTGTCATAGCTCAAAGCCATACCGGTGTAAGTGATGCCGTCCACCACCTGCGGATGCTCCAAAGGCACGGCGAAGACGATCTTCCGGTCGCCGCTCGTCGCGATGTAGGAGGAAATGACAGGCTGCTTCTTCCGGTACATTTCACGGAAGACCCCTTCGATGCTCTCCGCCTGTCCCTTCCGCCCGCGCTCGGTGATATACTCATTCGCCTCGTTGAAGAGATAGAAATCGCTGTACTGCCACGTGGACTGCTTGCTCAAGAAATCTCTCCAGCTCGCCACATCCGCCTCCGAGTGGGTGTAGGTGAGAAGGCTCTGGTAAGCACCAAGGACATTCCAATTCCGCTGGATGAAGAGCTGGAAGGTCTGCCCCATCTGCCCGTAAGTGGACTCGATATTTTGCACGCCTTCCTTATAGATCTCCTCTTCGATGTATCCTCTGTACATGCTGATGCCACTCCACACCAGCGCCGTAGCCACCGCCGCCGCGGCGATGCGTTCTACCATCTTGCGCATGAAAAACTCCTTTGTAACGCTGTCGATTTAGTGATTAGTGATCAGTGATCAGTGGTCAGTGGTCAGTGATCAGTGATCAGTGATTAGTGATCAGGGCGCGTCTACCTGCTTTCCCATTCTCACCGAGACCGCTATCGATTTAGTAGTCAGAGGCAGCAGTCAGACGCGCCTTATCCCTTATCCCTTGTCCCGTATCCCTTCTCCAGCTAAAAAATGCGTTTCCCTTCATTTGTTACACATTATACAGACACAGAAAATATAAATAAAGTTCATTAAATCCTATAGCTCTATAAACATTTTCAATGCGTGGGGGAAAAGTTTGAAAATAAAATCTTTCGTCGCCAATGGCCTATTAAACATCTTTAGGGACAGTGGCAGGGGTCAAGGGGCCGGGGTCAGGGGAAGGTGCGCCGCACAATTCATAAAGCGGCGCATAAATAAGGGCGAAGCCCACCGCTTTTACCCACTTCCTCTGGAAGGGGGCGGGCCCGAATGGCGGGGGTTGGCCTGAAAGAAAATACCAAAGAGCGGATGATGCGAAAGGGCTTTTCAAAACTCGCGCCGCTTTATAATTTGTGCGGCGCACCACCCCTTGACCCCAGACCCCTGAACCCTGAACCCATTCATAAAAACCTTCGCACACTACTTGTTACTCAAGCAGTATACTTTCAAGCTTTCCCAAGGATCCCTCCATCCAAGCCCCATTTTTTCCAGCGAGACTATTATAACAAAAGGGAAACAAATCCGTCACTGTCAAAAGTGACAGAGGGAGGGGGAGATAACTTTTCTTACCGCTATCGGTTTAGTGATCAGTGATCAGGGGTCAGTGATCAGGACTTACTTACCGCCAGTGCATACTTGGAGATGGTATTGCTATCGGTTTTAGGGGTCAGTGGTTAGTGATCGGTGATCAGGACTTACTTACCGCCAGTGCATACATATCGGTGTCACCTCTATGCCTGCACTAGCGCCAAATGCGCCCTGATCACTGACTACTGATCACTGATCACTAAATCGATAGCGTCAAGCAGCACATTGTTGCGTCCTGATCACTGACCCCTGATCACTAATCACTAACCCGCTCATTGACAATGCCGCCCTCATAAGCTATAACTATTTTGAAAACGATTTTCAAAATAGGAGGTCCTATGACAGAAACCTTTTGGGGACTTTTCATTCCCTTCCTTGGCACGTCCTTGGGCGCTGCTTGCGTCTTTTTTCTTCACGGCAAGATGAACCGCACCGTAGAGCGCGGGCTCACGGGATTTGCTTCCGGCGTCATGGTGGCGGCGTCCATCTGGAGCCTTTTGATCCCCGCGCTGGAGGAGTCGGCGCCTTTGGGGCGGCTCGCCTTTCTGCCCGCGGTCATCGGCTTTGGCATCGGCATGGCTTTCCTTTTGCTCTTAGACCACATGATCCCGCACCTGCACATGAATGCGGAGAAGGCCGAAGGACCAAGGAGCCATCTCGCCCGCACCACCATGCTGGTCCTTGCCGTGACGCTGCACAACATTCCTGAAGGCATGGCCGTGGGCGTGGTGTACGCCGGATTCCTGGGAGACCACGCGGGCATCACCGCCGCCTCCGCCATGGCGCTCTCCTTGGGCATCGCCATCCAAAATTTCCCGGAAGGCGCCATTATTTCCATGCCCCTGACTTCCGCAGGCCTGGGAAATATGAAATCCTTCGCCGGCGGCGTCCTCTCAGGCATCGTGGAGCCCATCGGCGCCATAGCCACCATCGCC
>CAVEMF010000274.1:0-2229 GCA_963616715.1 Ruminococcus bromii
GCGTAGACCAGTCCAAGGAAGCGAAAGAAAACCAGGCTGACAAATACGACATCGGCGCCGGCGACCAGGGCATGATGTTTGGCTATGCATCCAACGAAACTCCGGAATTCCTGCCCATGCCTATCGCATTGGCTCACCGCCTGGCACGGCGCCTGGCAGAAGTCAGAAAATCCGGCGAACTCTCCTACCTCCGTCCCGACGGAAAGACCCAGGTCACCGTAGAATACGAAGATGGCAAACCGGTCCGCGTGGACACCATCGTTATTTCCACCCAGCATGACCCGGATGTGACCCAGGAGCAGATCCACGACGACATGATCGCTCATGTGATCCAGCCCACCATCCCGACCGAATTCCTGGTAGATACCAAATACTTCATCAACCCCACCGGCCGTTTCGTTATCGGCGGACCGCAGGGCGATGCAGGCCTCACCGGTCGTAAGATCATCGTCGATACCTACGGCGGCATGGCTCGTCATGGCGGCGGCGCCTTCTCCGGCAAGGATCCGACAAAGGTAGACCGCAGTGCGGCTTACGCAGCTCGCTATGTAGCGAAGAACATCGTCGCTTCCGGCATCGCAGAACGCTGCGAAATCCAGCTCGCTTACGCTATCGGCGTGGCACAGCCGGTATCCATTTTCGTAGACACCTTCGGCACCGGCAAGCTCAGCGATGAAGAAATCGTTTCTCTCATCCGCAAACACTTCGAACTTCGCCCGGCCGGCATCATCGATATGCTTGACCTCCGTCGTCCGATTTACAAAAACACCGCTGCGTACGGTCACTTCGGCAGAACCGATGTCGATCTGCCCTGGGAACACACCGACAAAGCAGAAGCCCTGGCAAAGGATGCCGGACTGTAATTCTTTTTCGGAAACCTTCCAACCTGTGATAGAATAGAGAAGATGTTTTTCATCTTCTCTATTTTTATTTTGTTCATTCTATGTAGGAGGTCCTTCATGCAAGTCACCATAGCAGAAGTTTTGATCAATCGGCCTTCGAAGCATTTGAATCGAACCTTTTCTTATAAAATTCCCGATTCCTTGCCGGAGGCTGGCGTGGGGTACCGCTGCGTGGTTTCCTTTGCCCGCCGTTTGGAGGAGGGGATCATTTTATCCATCCGTGAGGAAGACACGGACCATATTTCCTATAAGCTTTTGGAAATCCATTCGCTGGTAGATTCTTTCCCCTGGTTCACGCCGGACATGATCGAATTGGCAAAGCACCTGGCCAGTTACTATATGTGCACGCTCATCGAAGCGCTGCGGCTCTTTTTTATTGATAAAAAGGGCATCTTGACGGAAGTGGAGTATCAGATTGCCTGGGACGGTATTCCCGCAGATGAGGAAATCCGCGGGCTCATCGATAGCTCGGTGGAAAGTTTGACGGAAAAAGATGCGAAGCTCCTCTTGGGCGATGCCTTGGGGAATGCAGTGAAGGCGGGGTACCTCGTCCGTCACGAGCATCCGGCTGCGGTGCACAAAGTGCCGCTGGAAAAATGGCTGACGCCGCTGCAGGAGCCGTCGCCTTTGGCGCGCCGCCGGAGTCCGAAGCAGGGGGCGCTATGGGATCTCCTGGCCGCGGCGGGGACTTTGTCCGTGGAAGAAGCGACGGCGAAAGGATTTTCCTCCGCCGTAGTGAAAGCCTTCTGCCTCAATGACTATGGCCGCATTTTTTACAAGCAGAAAAAGACATTTTCCCTGATCGAGGAAACAGAGCGCCGCGGCAGCCGCACGCTGACGAAGGAGCAGGAAGCGGCGATTTCCTATATTTCCCAAAGCATCGATAGAAATCAATTCGAAGGAATCCTTCTCAAAGGCGTCACCGGCAGCGGGAAGACGGAGGTGTACCTCCAAAGTGCCATGAAGGCCATCGAAAACGGCGGCTCGGCGCTGATTCTGGTGCCGGAAATCGCGCTCACCAGCCAGATGACTTCTTATTTCGCAGCGCTTTTGGGCGAAAAAGTGGTTTTCCTCCATAGCAATCTCAGCAAAGGGGAGCGCTACAACAATCGCCAACGCATCGCCAATGGGGAGAGCAATATCATCATCGGCTCTCGGTCGTCCATTTTCATGCCTTTCCATCAGCTAAAGCTCATCGTGGTGGACGAAGAATACGACAGCTCCTACAAGCAAGGGGAGAGCCCGCGCTACAATGGTCGCGACGTAGCAAAGATGATGGCGCAGATCCATCATTGTCCCATCGTCTTAGGCGCGGCGACGCCGTCCA
>CAVEMF010000274.1:2239-3344 GCA_963616715.1 Ruminococcus bromii
ATTTCACACGCCGCTGCCGGCCATCCATATCTACGATATGAAGGCGGAGCAAGGCGGGCCTTTGGTCTTTTCTCATCCTTTGGTGGAGCTCTTGCAGAAGACCTTGGATGAGAAAAATAAATCCATCCTCCTTTTGAATCGCCGCGGATTTGCGACGACCCTCCTATGCTCCACCTGCGGGCATGTGTTCAAGTGTCCCCACTGCGATGTGTCGCTGGTGTATCACAAAGATACGCAGCAGCTGAAATGTCACTACTGCGAGACCGTGCACCCGCTGCCAAGAGAGTGCCCCAAGTGTCACGGCCGGCAGATCCTGTACCTCGGCTGGGGGACGCAGCGCATCGAGGAAACGTTGGCGGAAACGTTGCCCACAGCCCGCTGTCGTCGCTTCGACGTGGACAGCACGCAGAAGAAGGGGAGCGCGAAAAAAATCCTGGATGATTTCAAGCGCGGGGATTTCGATATCCTTTTCGGTACGCAAATGGTGGCGAAGGGTCACGACATCCCCGGCGTGCAGACGGTGGGGATTCTCTCGGCTGATGGGTCTTTGAATATGCCCTCTTACTTGGCCGCTGAGCAGACTTTTAACCTCATCACCCAGTGCGCCGGACGCGCGGGACGAAGCCACGTGCAAGGGGAGGTGCTCCTCCAGACCTATAACCCGGACCACTATGTGATCCAGACCGCGGCCCGGCAGGATTACGAAGCGTTCTATCGCCAGGAAATCCAGTACAGAAAGCTGCTCCAATATCCGCCTTTCACAAAGATGATGAAAATCACCTGTTTCCATGAGGAAGAGAAGAAGGCCAAGGCCCAGTGCGAGGAAATTTACCGCTGGCTAAGGCAAGTGAATGGGCAGCTCAAAAAGCCGGTCTATTTCACGCCGCCCTATGACGAACCCATCAAGCGGGTGCGGAATATGTACTATATTTCTATTTTAATCAAGGGCGCTTCTTTGGTATACTTAAAGTCAGCTATGCGCGAATCCGCCATCTTTGCGAAGAATGATATAATCATAGATGTAGATCCGATGTAAGTATGACCGCTTATGCGGCAAATAGCGCGCGAAAGTTTTTGTGGAAAGGGTTCAGGGGTCAGGGGTCTG
>CAVEMF010000275.1:0-3330 GCA_963616715.1 Ruminococcus bromii
TTGACGAAGCTATGAATAAAAATTCTTATGATTTTTGAATCTTCGATTTAATCAGCGGTTCCCTAGATTTCTTAAATCACTGGCGGAACCCCATGATGGAGTTGCCATATTGTTTTTTCCAAAGGATTCTCATTTTTCCAGAAAAACACCCCCTTGGCCGAAGCCATGATTTGAAATATAAAAATGACCCATCCTGCGCGTAGCATAGAATGGGTCATCTTTGGCCTGTTGTTTTATTGTAATGAAGATCTTGAAAGCGCTCAGTCGAGAATATTCAGTGCATAGGTGCGATATTCTTTTTCCAAAGCTTCTGCTTTCTTGGCGATTTCCAGCTGGAGGTCCGAAGCGGTGTCATAGTCATCGGCTTCGAGAGCTTCCTTCAGGCGGGTGCAGAGGCATTTCTCATCTTCTGTATCCTTCGCCAGCTCGATGCGTTTTGCCTTGATGGCTTTCCAACGCTTTTCGTCGAGCTTATCATCATTATCCAATTTTTTATATCCTCTCACAGCCGCTTCGGTGCCTGGAATGATGCGATCAATGAGTTCATTCTTCCAGCGGTACACGATGGATGCCATGAAGGAGTCTACGATCTGGGCAGAGAGCGTGCCGCCCTTGGTGAGGGCTTCCACTTTGTCCGGATTGGCTTTCATAATTTTTACATTTTCCCAGACGGTAGCCGGCGGTTTGCCGAATACCGCATCTCTTTCTTCCTGGCTGTAGTCTTCGAATACATTGGCTTCGCAGCGGTATTCTCTATCCTTTGCCAGGTAGTCTCCCTCTTCTCCTGCTTTCTTGGAAAGTTCAGCGAGAAGGGCTTCCGGCGTTTTGCCGGAGGTCACTGCATACTCGATGCCGTGAAGAGCGGTGAGGTAGAGGCAGGAAACAGCGAGATAGGTATTGGTGAACGGGTTCGGCGCGCGGAGCTCGAAGCGGGTCGCTTTCGGATTTCCGATATCGCGAATGAGCCCAATCAGGATAGATCTATTTCTGGAAGGAAGCTCCGGCTTGTGTCCCAAGGAGGTGACGATGCACACCGGTGCTTCGAATCCCGGTTTCAGACGGTTGAAAGCGTCAGTGGTGGAAGAAACGAAGGGATTGGTGGCTTCATAATTGTTCAGAATACCCATGATGAAGCCATAGCCGATGGTGGAAAGGAAATCCGCTTCCATATCTTCCGGCGCCAAGAGATTGATGGTCTTGCCATTTTTCAGAAGGGCTGCAAAGCCTACATGGGTGTGTTCCCCGCTGCCGGCTACGCCGTGGATCGGTTTCGCACGGAAGGAAACGTCGAGGCCATTTCTTCTGAATACTTCACGAATGACGATGCGGGCTTCCAGCTCATTGTCGGCTGCCTGCAGCGGATTGGTGGAGAAAAGCCAGTCCAATTCCAGCTGTTCGCATACGTCGAAAATATTTCCATCATCATCGACTTTCGGTTTGATGCCGCCCACTTCTTTGTGGCCCATTTCTACATGCATGCCGCGAGCATCGAGTTCTTCGATGGCCTGCTCCATAGCGGTACGGACATTGCCACGCATGCGCTGCCAGTACTGTTCCTGCAGGCGCTGGGAAATGGAAAGGTGCTGCACCGTTTCCTTTTCGCTAGGCGTCTTCACCCAGAATTCCAGCTCGGTGCCGGTGGTGAAAACGATGTCCTGGATTTCAGAGAACGGGAAATTTTCCATGCCCTTCACCTGCGCGCCTACCAAAAGCTTTCTCAAGCTATCGGCTACGTATTCGCAGGATGCTTTCAGGATGGAGCGGGAGTCGATGTAATGACCATTGTGGATGAGGAAACTGGGGATGCGGAGTGTACCGATCGGAAGCCCGGTCTCTTCATCGATGTTGTCATCATTATAGTCTACATACCAATTCACGGTGCTGTCGGCTACCATGTCCACACGAGCATCGTTCAAGGTCGCAATATTCATAAATACCACAGAAGAGCCGTCGGTCTGTACAGCCTTTCCTGCGAAGAAATCTTCGTAGTCTTTCATGAAGATTTCCATGGGAATACGTTCATCTGTGTCATTGCCTGCCAAATCGATCCCTACCAGAGATACGAACCGAATTTCCGGATGCTGAGCCAGGAGAGAAAGTACCCCTTCTTTGCCATACTGACCAGCGGGAACGCAGTACAATAAGTTTTTGTTCATTTGAGTCCTCCTATAGACTTTTTTGAAACATCACCATTTTTTGATTCATAAGTTTCTATATGTCACAATAGAAAATGACCCATCCCGAATGGAATGAGTCATCTTTGACGCAGCATATGAACTTATGCACTAAGGATACACCACGTTTCTTACTTTGTCAAGCCTAAAGCTTACGCCAGGAGCTTCCGAACAATCTGATTGATCAGCTTGCCGTCAGCCTGTCCTTTCAGCTTCGCCATGACAGCTTTCATCACAGAGCCCATGTTTTTCTGCCCAGGATCCATTGCATCCACGATTTCCTTCACTGCTGCTTCGACGGCTTCCGCTGTCATTTCTGCAGGAAGGTACTTTTCCAGTACATCGATTTCTGCTTTGGTCTGTTTAACCAGGTCTTCTCTCCCGGATCCATCAATTTCAGCGAGAGTTTCCTTACGCTGCTTGACTTCTTTGCGGAGTACGGCAAGAACCTGATCATCATTGAAGTCCGCGTGTCCGTTGTCGATTTCAGCCTGCCGAATATGCGCACGAGCCATACGGATCGTATTCAGTGCAAGCTTACCTTCTTCTTTTGCTTTCATGGCTTCTTTCATATCCACCATGAGCTGTTCTTTAATTGACAAAACCAATCACCTTACAACCTATTACTTAAACTTACGTTTTCTAGCGGCTTCAGATTTCAGTTTACGTCTTACGCTGGGCTTTTCATAATGTTCACGTTTTCTTACTTCAGAAAGAACCCCGGCTTTTTGGCAGGAACGTTTAAATCTGCGAAGAGCACTATCAAGAGTTTCGCCCTTTTGAACTTTGATTTCAGACATCTATATCCCTCCCTCCCAATAAGACTGATGGGGTGCTATTGCACACTTATACAGTATAAATGACAATGTCATTTCTGTCAATCTGTTTTAGAAATAATTAAAATAATTTAGTGGTCAGTGACTAGTGATCAGGGGTCAGTGATTAGTGATCAGTAAGCGTCTAGCACTAGAGGAGAGCTCTTCCGTTTTCTTACTTTCAGCTATAAAGCAAAACGAAAAAGTAGCCATCCAAAATCAAATGCGTACTGATCACTGACTACTGATCACTAATTACTAGGGAAGCGCTGATTAAATCGTTTTCGAAAATCATTCTTGAATTTTTATTCAGAGCGAGGAAAGGAAATCCGCGAATAGCG
>CAVEMF010000276.1:0-3322 GCA_963616715.1 Ruminococcus bromii
AGGAGTGAGGAGTGAGGAGTGGTGGTGCGGCGCACAAATTAAGAAGCGCCGCAAGTTTGGAAAGTCAGCGCGCGCACCTGCTTCCTCATAGCTTTGAGCTGGGAGCTTGGAGCAGGTAAGCTCGCCCCACGAGACGCCGAAGAGATGGAGAAGAATAGTAGTCGCGCCTTGCGACGCAAGCAATAGGCAAGACACGTTTGACTGTAGCGTCATCGTCTCGTGGGGCGGGCTTACCTGCTCCAGGCTCCTGGCTCATAGCTATGAGGAAGCAGGTACGCGATTCCCTATTTCAAAACTCGCGCCGCTTTATGAATTGTGCGGCGCACCTTCACTCCTCACTCCTCACTCCTCACTCCTAACTCCTAACTAAAACCTCACCCTTTTAAGTCCTGAAATAATTCGATCCAATCTTTCGCTTCTTCTTTTTCTACGATCTGAATGGCCATGCCGGCGTGGACCAGCACGTAGTCACCCAGCTTCACCGGCACCATGGAGAGATTCACTCTCACCGCCGAGCCGGAAAAATCGACCATGCCGTGGGTGCCGTCGATGGACACCACCCGGCCGGGATAGGCTACACACATAATGGATTCTCCTTTTAACGATAGAGATATAAGTGAGGAGTTAGGAGTGAGGAGGGAGGAGTGATGGCGCGGCGCACAAGTTAAGAAGCGCCGCAAGTTTTAAAAGTCAGCACGCGTACCTGCTTCCTCATAGCTTTGAGCTGGGAGCTTGGAGCAGGTAAGCTCGCCCCACGAGACGCCGAAGAGATGGAGAAGAATAGTAGTTGCGCCTTGCGACGCAAGCAATAGGCAAGACGCGTTTGGCTGTAGCGTCATCGTCTCGTGGGGCGGGCTTAGCAGCTTCAGGCTCCTAGTTCCTAGCTATGAGGAAGCAGGCGCTCGCGCTCCTAATTCAAAAACTCGCGCCGCTTTATGAATTGTGCGGCGCACCTCCACTCCTCACTCCTCACTCCTCACTCCTCACTTTAAAGGCCTGCCCCAGCGCCACGCCCCCATCCCCCGGCGGGACTTTCTCGTTTGTGTAGACCTTATGGCCTTGGGCTTCGAGGGCAACTTTGGCGCGGGTCAGGAGGATTTGGTTTAAGAAACAGCCGCCGGAGAGGAGGATATTTCGTTCACCGAAATAGCTGGCGCTGTCCACCATCATTTTTACAATCGCCTCGTGGAAGGCGAGGGCTTTCTCTTCTATTGTACCACGGCGCGCCACCAGCGCCTCTATGAGGGGCGCGGCGTCCCAGAGGAGCGAGCCGCCTTCTTCTTGGCCGCTCCAGGAAATCAGATCGCCCCTTCGCCCTTCGTCTATGGCCTTCGCCGCCGCGGTCTCAAGGGCCATGGGGCACTCGCCCTTGAAACGATTTTCATCCGCCAATCCCAAGAGCGCAGCGGCAGCATCGAAGAGGCGGCCCATGCTGGAATTTTCTATGGTATTCACGCCATGAGAAATCGCAGCTTTCACCAAAGGGTAGCGCGAGTCAGTAGAGGGAAGACCGGCGTGAATGAGATAGCCAAGCGCCGTCTTCCAAGCTTGCTGCATGGAGCGGTCACCGCCGATCAAGGGCACCGATTTCAAATGGCCCACCCGCTTCATGGACATCCCCTCGCAGAGAAGCATCTCCCCGCCCCAGATGGTGCCATCATCTCCGTAGCCGGTGCCGTCAAAGACGAAGGCCAGCGCCCGCTCTCTGAGTCCGTGCTCTGCCATCACCGAGAGGGCGTGAGCGTGGTGGTGCTGCACCTCATAAAGAGGAAGATGTCTCTCGGCGGAAATCCGCTCCGCCAACGCGCGGGACACATAGCGGGGATGCTTGTCGCACACAATGGCCGCCGGCGTGATGCCCAGAAGCTTCTCCCAGTCCTTTTCCGTTTCGAGAAAGAAATCCGTTGCCCCTTCCGTCGTGAGGTCGCAAGGCACTTCCGCCGGATAGAAACGTCCGCCACCGGCAAGGCAAAATCCCGGCGCCATGTCTGCGCCCAAAGCCAGCACCGCTCCCGCTCCGCCATCGGCTGCCGGCTCAGGGAGAAAGCCGCGAGTGCGTCGGATGAGCTGCATTCCGTTTCCATTTCTTTGCATCACACTGTCATCCGCCGGCCGCAGGATGTCTCTATCATAGCCAAAAAGCCCCGCGATCTCTTCGTGCGTTTCAAAAAATGTCTTCGCGTCTTCGTCTTTGTAAATCATGGGCTCTCCGCTGTCATTGGCGCTGGTGACAATGAGCGGCGCGCGAGCGCCTTCGGCAAGGAGCGCGTAGAATCCCGTGGACGGCAACATCACGCCCAGCCGCGGCACCTTTCCCGCGATGGCAGGGGAGACCTCCCCTTTCCTCTTGGCAAGGACAATGGGCCGGACGGCGGAGGCGAGCGCGTCCCTTTCCGCATCCGTTAGGCTCACCAGCTTCTCCGCCTCTTCCACCGAGGAAACCATCAGCGCGAAAGGCTTCCCCTCCCGATGCTTGATGCGTCGAAGCTGCCGCGCCGCCTCCTCATCCCCGCGGCACACCAGCTGATAACCGCCCAGACCCTTTACAAGAAGGATAGCGCCCGCCTTCACAAGCGAGATCGCTTCCGCCATGGCGGCGTCCTTCTCTATTTCCTTTCCCTCTCGCGTGAGCCCCCAAAGCTGCGGCCCGCAAGCGCGGCAGGAAATACTCTCCGCGTGGCAGCGCCGGTCCGTTTCCTCCCTGTACTCCCGCGCGCAATCCTCGCAGAGCGGAAATGTCTCCATGGTCGTCCGCTCGCGGTCGTAGGGCAGCGCGCGGATCATGGTGTACCGCGGCCCGCAGGCCGTGCAGGAAATATACGGATACCCATGCCGGCGATTTTCCCCGTCTTTGAGCTCTGCCGCGCAGTCCCTGCAAATCCCAAGGTCCGCCGGAAATAGCGGCGCCTGTGCCTCGCCGGCGCTTTCCACGGCGCGGAAGTCCTTCGCCGAAATGTCTGCGCACTCTTGGCAGGTCAGATGCTCCACAAACTTGGGAGGCTTGGCATTTCTGATTTCGCGCATGAAAAGAAGGAGAGCGTCCTCGCTCCCCTTCGCTTGTATTTCTACCACGCCGCCCTTATTTTTCACCGAGCCCACAATTCCCAAACCCTTCGCCAGGCGGCACACCCAAGGACGGAATCCCACCCCCTGCACCCGCCCCACGGCGGTGATGAGATAAGAAAGTTCTTTTCGCATTTGCGGGCACTCCTTTTTGCACAAGGGATATGGGATAGGGAATAAAACCAACTGCCTCTGGCCCTACATGAGTAGCCCCTTGAAGAAGGGGCGCGCGTTAGCGGGGGATGGAGTGCCTCGTCAG
>CAVEMF010000277.1:0-3280 GCA_963616715.1 Ruminococcus bromii
GCCAGGACGATGGCGAGGACTACCAGGAGGGAGCCGATGCCGGCCTGGGCATAGGGACCCCAGTCTGCGCCGCCCTTCATGATCATGCCCACCTGGTTTCTAATGGTGAGGCACAAAGAGCAGATGGTGACTACCATCATGAAGCACATGGGGAAAATGAACATCTTATTGTTCTTGCCTGCGTTACCAAGCCAAGCAGCCACGGCGAGGAGGCCGATGCCGGCGAGGAGCTGGTTCGCTGCACCGAAGAGGCCCCAGATTTTCATGAAGCCATTCATGCCCAGAAGCACGCCTAAGATGACAGTGACGATGGTAGCGAAGTACGGGTTCACCATCAGTTTCTTGAAGCCGCCCTGTACATCCTTCGGGGTTTCGCCCGGTTCGAGCCAGAATTCCTGGAACATGAAACGGGCGAGACGAGTCGCGGTGTCAAGGGAAGTCAAGCAGAAAGCAGAGTAAGTCAATACCAAGAGGGTGTACATGCTGGTTTCCATGGATTCCAGACCCGGGATCGCGCCGATCATGGCAGCGATGCCGCCGGCGAAGATGTCGGTGGCGCCATGGGTGTGGCCGGTTTCTCTAGCATAAGCGATAGCGCAGAGGGTGATGACTGCCAGCACGCATTCCAAGAGCATGCCGCCGTAAGCGATGGGCTTGGCATCCGATTCTTTATCCAGCTGTTTGGAGGTGGTACCGGAAGATACGAGAGAATGGAAACCGGAAATCGCACCGCATGCAACGGTGGTGAAAAGGATCGGGAAGAGGTACTGCACGCCGTTTCCATTGTCCACAGCAAAGCCTGCGTAAGCCGGGAAGAGGTCCGGCTTGATATCCGGATGCGCGCCTACGATGCCGACTACGGCAACGATGAGCATCGCATAGAGCAGGAAGGAAGACAGATAGTCACGAGGCTGCAAAAGAATCCATACCGGAGTGACAGAAGCCACGGTGATGTAGAGGCCGATGAGCCACATCCAAGTGGTGGTGGAGAAATACAGCGGGTGGAAATTCATGCCGATGGCCATGCAGGCTACGATGGCAGCCACGCCCAGGATGGAGGACACCAACATAGAGGTGTGACGGCGATACACCGCAAAGCCGAAGACGATAGCCACAGCGATGAAGAGGAGCGAAACCATGGCAACCGATGCATTGGTGGCGCTCTTGGCTTCATTGACCACGCCATTTTCATAGACCGCGCCGAAGGTGGACGCTACGATGGCTGCGAAAGCCGCTACGACCAAAATCAGGGTGAGGTAGGAGAAAATGATGAAGAGCTGCTTCGCTCTCTTGGACATGTTAGCAGAAATAATTTCGCCGATGGACTGGCCTTTGTGACGAACGGAAGCAAAGAGCGCGCCGAAGTCATGGACGCCGCCGAAGAAGATGCCGCCCACCAGGACCCACAGGGTCACCGGCAGCCAGCCAAACATGGCTGCGCCGATCGGGCCGGTGATCGGGCCGGCACCGGCGATAGAAGAAAAGTGATGGCCCATGAGCACCGGCGCCTTTGCCGGCACATAGTCGATGCCATCATTCATAGTATGAGCCGGCGTCGGGATATCCCCTTCCCCTACGCCCCATTGCTTCACCAGCCAGCGGCCATAGAAAACATAGCCGCAGAAGAGGATCACGACACAGATCCCCAGTAATACCAACGTATTCATTGATTACCCTCCCATGTTACGCTTCGCGCTGCATCAGCTGCGCGAATACTCTCCTCAGACCTTTCTCCATACATTTCCCGGCCTGATTGAAATAGAAATCCATATTTCCTAAAGTGATAAGCCCCGCATGATACTCCATCCATCCATGGAAGGAGAAGCGGAAGCTCTCGTAATACTTGCATTTCTCCAAAGCGCGGATCGCCTCTTCATCGGCACTCTCGGCGATGAAGATCGGAGAAATATAGGTGTACATGTGGCCCGATCCGATGTGGGCCATGTCCATGCCTGCCTCGTAAGCGTAGTCACGGCAAGCTTCGAAGATTTCCTTCGTCAGGTGCGGCACCGAGAAGACGAATAGGAACTCCTCCTGGTGCGTGGACCATAGCTCATTGGAATGGAATAAGAAATATCTTTCTGCCTTCTCGTAATATTCGCATACAGCAGAAAGAGAGGCGCCACCGGGCAAGATAGGAGCGTATAGATCCTTGGCCTCCTGCAGACCCTTCGCCGCGGCCTCGATCCCCCCGTCGAAACGGGTGATCGTGTAGTACCTGCGATACCCTGATAACAGCCGCTCTACGGCTTCCTGTCTTGCCCCCATTGGCATCCCCTCTTTACTTTTTGAATCACTTTTTCTTATCGAATCATATCGGAATTCGATTGCATTTGTATCATTATACATTGCGCCAAATGAATACACCTAATAGAAGATACTTATACCCCACGCTCTGTGTATTTGTATAGTCATTAAGTGTGACATGGTGCGTATTAGGTTATACTTTTAGTGATCAGTGATTAGTGATCAGTGATCAGGACGCGCCTTCCGCTATCTAACCTCCTTCCTTCGGAAGGAGGAAAGCCGCGAGGCGGTGGAGGTTGGCCTACGCGTTTGACTGCTGCCTCGTAGCTAGGAGCTTGGAGCTGGGAGCTTGTAAGCTCGCCCCACAAGACACCCAAAGAGATGGAGAAAGATGTCAGCGTGCGAACCTGCTTCCCCACTACCGCGAACCGTTCACCGTGCGTACTACCGATAGTGAGCCATGGCGCGATAAACTCTTACGCAGAAGGTGTATCGCTTCACGGCTCGTAATCGGTAAAAGAGCCGGTTAACGGTTACACGGTAAACGGTTACACGGTAGTGAGGAAGCAGGCAAACGCGCCCTGATCACTAATCACTAATCACTGATCACTAAACCTCTGTACGCCTCGTCTCCCTCATGCTATAATACTTCCAACACCATATATACTTTTCTCGATATAAGAAGGAGCATCCCTATGATTACCGAAATCCATACGCAAGAAGAATTTCAAAAAGAAATCGCCACTCGCAAAGGCATCGCCCTCATCGACTTCTGGGCCGTGTGGTGCGGGCCCTGCCGCATGATGGCGCCGGTCATCGAAGCCGCTGACCAGGTGCTTGGTGACACCATCCACTTCACCAAGATCGACGTAGACGAGCTGCAAGACGTGGCAGCAGACTTCGACATCATGTCCATCCCCACCTTCGTGATCCTCCAGGACGGCGTAGAAATCTCCCGCCTGGTAGGCGCCATGTCCACCGAAGAATTTGTGAGCCAATTAAAAAATATCCTGGCATAAGAAAAGAGCATCGC
>CAVEMF010000278.1:0-3261 GCA_963616715.1 Ruminococcus bromii
TAAAAATTCAAGAATGATTTTTGAAAACGATTTAATCAGCGCTTCCCTAGCGATTTTACGCCATGTTCCGCTATCGCCAAACGAGCCGGTTAACTGTTATACGGTAAACGGTTCACGGTAGTGGGAAAACAAGTACGCGCGTTCCTTAATCCAAAAACTCGCGCCGCTTTTTAATTTGATGCGGCGCACCACCACTCCTCACTCCTCACTCCTCACTTCTCCCTTCCCCACATTCCTTATTTAAAAAACCATCGAGGCTCCAATGTATACTAAATCCCCCACCCCCAAAGCCAAAAAGAAATACTACGTCGTGAAGCGCGGGCACCATGCCGGCGTGTACTACAGCTGGCCGGAGTGCCAGAAGGAAGTGGCCGGATTTCCCGGCGCCGTCTTCAAAGGCTTCGTGACCAAAGAGGAAGCGGAAGCCTTCTGGGGAAAGCCCATCGCCGAAGCGCCCAAGGCCGCAGCCGCTCCCCAAAGAAATACGGGCATTTCCATCGAGACCGCCGAAAAGCTCTACCCTGCCCATACGAATCCCATGGACGAGAGCCTTTTCTCCTTTGACGGCCACGAGGTGCGGATCGTATTTCCTGACGAGCTCGTCATCTACACCGACGGCTCCTGCCTGGTGAATCCCAATGGCCCCGGCGGCTTTGCGGCAGTCTTCCTCTCCACCGACGGCCGTGAGCTCCTCCGCCTCACCGGCGGCGAGCCGTCGTCCACCAACAACCGCATGGAGCTTCGCGCCGCTTACGAAGCGCTGAAAATTTTAAACGACGGCCGCCAGCGAAAGATCACCTTCCACACCGACAGCAAGTACCTGCAGCAAGCCATCATGAACCACTGGATCGACAGCTGGCAGCGAAACGGCTGGCGCACCTCCCAAGGCACCCCGGTGCTCAATAAAGACCTGTGGCTCGCCCTCCTCCGCGTCGCCGCCCACCACTGGATCCGATTCGAATGGGTCAAAGGCCACGTGGGCACGAAGTACAACGAACTCTGCGACCAGCTGGCGAAGCGGGAGGCTTTTGGTTTCAAGGAATAAGGCTATTGGTTTAGTGATCAGTGATTAGTGATCAGGAATTAGTGGTCAGTGATTAGTGGTCAGTGATCAGGGCTCGTTTGCCGATAGAGGGGCGTAGCAACATCATCTTGTCGAAAGGGAAATAGCTCCAACTCCCGTTATCATCAAATGCGTCCTGATCACTAATCACTGACCCCTGATCACTAAACCGATAGCACAAAAAGATTAAAAAACTCCTTCCCTTTCTTTGTCATTCATTGTACAATGGATAAAGCATTTATAAGAATTCAGAGAAGGTCTTTCAAAAAATTCTTTGAAAGTGAAAAGAGAAGCATGGTGCAAAGCCATCACGGTCCCGCCGCTGTAAGGGGGAGCGCGCCTCAAAATGTCACTGGCCGGGGGAAATATTTGAAATCGCACACAAACCATACGAGCGATTTCCAAAGCCGGGAAGACGAGAGCGCGCTATGAGCCCGAGTCAGAAGAACTGCCTTCCTTGAAGGAAAACACCTTCGCAGACTGCCCATAAGGTACGATGTATGCCTTCGGCTTTCTGAAAAGTTGTTTTCAAGTTTCCCCGAAACAGGGATGAGGGAGGAAAAGAAATGAAAAAGGAAATCATCACAGCGTCTTTGGCAGCTTTAGTTCTCACCGGAGGCGCTTTTAGTGTGCGCGCCGAAGCGCTGCCCACCTATTCGCTTGACGCCGTCGTCGTCACCGCCAGCCGCACGCCGGAAAAGAAAATCGACACCAACGCCGACGTATCCATCGTGACCGCGGAAGAAATCGCGGAGCATCACTACAATGACATGACCGAGGCCATCCGCAATGTGCCGGGCGTGAGCATCCAGAACTACTCCGCCAACGCGCAGACCTACTCTTCCAACAAACTCTACATCAATGGCTCGCCCAATGTAGTCATTTTGGTGGACGGCATGAGAAGAAATACCAACGGCAGCATTGGTGCCGCTGCGGGCAACATGGTGAACATGGACTCCATCGAGCGCATCGAGGTCCTGAAAGGCTCCGCCTCCACCCTCTACGGCAGCGATGCCCAGGGCGGCGTCATCAATATCATCACCAAGAAGCCCACAGAAGACAAAGTGAAGACCACACTCCGCGGCTCTTGGGGCAATGAAGGTAAAGAAAAATATACCCTCTACAACGAAGGCAAATCCGGCAATGTCTTCTGGACCGTGGAAGCCGGCAAAGAGCTCATGGGCGACTACAAAGACGGCTGGGGCCGCAAAGTCATCAACCATCTGAACGCGGAACACTACGCTGTAAAACTGGGCTATGACCTGGGCAATGACTCTTCCCTCGTAATGAATTATGAAAAATATAAATCCGACTACACCCTGCCCGACAAAGGTGCCAATGATACGACTCCGGTAGATGGCAAAAAAAATAATGACTCCATCAGCCTGCAATACAAAGCCAAGCTGTCCGATCGGCTGACCAACCAATTCTCCATTTACAGAAATACAACCTACATTGATGTGCCCGATCAGTATTGGGTTATGAAAATGAAAACCACCGGTATTTCTGATCAGCTCACCTACAAAGGAAATAAACAGACCATCACCGGCGGTTTCGATTGGTACAAAGATGAAATCCCTTACTATAAAGATAATAGCAGCGTCGAAGGCCAGAGCGTCACCAACATCGCCTTCTATCTCCAGGATAAAATTGATCTGACCGACCAGTGGAACATCACCCCCGGCGTGCGAGTAGATCATCATTCTGAATTCGGCACCCACACCTCCCCGAGCCTTTCCATCGGCTACAAGCAGAATGAAAATACCAATTACTATTTGAATTACAAAACCTTCTTCGTAGCTCCTAACCTTTATGAACTGTATGGCTACTACGGAAGCAAAGATCTAAAGCCGCAAGAAGGGAATACCATCGAATTTGGTATCAATCATAAATTCAGCGATTCTTTAAACGGTAGTTTCAATGTATTCCACACCCATGCCAAAAATCTGATTTCGTCCAACAAGACGACGTGGATATATGAAAATACCGGCAAGACCAATGTAAACGGCTTCAGCCTGAATCTCAATAAAGAATTCAGCCAGCACTGGAACGCCAGCGTGGGCTACACCTTCATCCATAGCCCGGCCACCAGCGATAGCGCCAACATCAATAGCAATGGCATCATTCCTGAAAGCACCCTGAACCTTTCTGTAGGCTATCGAACCACGGACTTCAACGCCACCCTCTCCGGCCGCGGC
>CAVEMF010000279.1:0-3255 GCA_963616715.1 Ruminococcus bromii
AAAAGCACGAGCCCGCAGCCAAACGCGGGGGGCTACCGACCACTAGGGAAAAATCCGCGCGCTTGCCCTCTGGCCCTAAGTATGCTCATTGACTCAGCAGTTTCCCCCGTCTCGTCATCCTGAGCGAAGCGAAGGATCTATAAGCATTAGCGGCAAAATAAAAATCATGAGCTCGCAGCCAAGTGCGTCCTGATCGCTGATCACTAATCACTGATCACTAACCCCCTAGCCACTCTCGCCCGCCTCGTGATATAATAAGCAGTCTTGTAAAATTTCCTATCGCTTTAGGAAATATGATATAATGATAGAGATATTTTGATTGGGGAGAGAGCAGGCTAGAGGTGAAAGTGAGGAGTGAGGAGTGAGGAGTGAAGGTGCGCCGCGTCAAATTGGAAAGCGGCGCAGAGTTTTGAAATAGACAAACGCACTTACCTGCTTTCCCACTACCGTGAACCGTTTACCGTATAACCGTTTACCGTGCATACCGCCGATAGCGAGCCTTAGTGCAATAAGCTCTTACGAAAAGGTATATCGCTCCATGGCTCGCTATCGGGAAAAGAGGCGGTGCACGGTTACACGGTTATACGGTTAACGGTAGTGGGGAAGCAGCAAAACGCGCTGACTTTCCAAACTTGCGGCGCTTCTTAATTTGTGCGCCGCACCACCACTCCTCCCTCCTCACTCCTCCCTTCTCACTTTAAGTAAGCACGTCCTTATCCCTTATCCCCTATCCCTTATCCCTAAGAAACCACCGAAAGGAGGAAACCTATTGGAGAAACCTGTGATGATCCAAGTCACGTCTCTGCAGCGAGACGAGGACGGGAAGGAAGAGAAGATTTCCCTGGAGACCCCGGGGACGTACCGCGAGGACGGGGGCGTCCGATATGTTTCCTACGAAGAGACAGAGCTGGCGGGGCTTGCCGGCACCACCACGACGCTGGTCCTCTATGACGACCACGTGCAGCTCCTTCGAGAGGGCACGCTCACTATGCAGCAGGAGTACAGGATCGGCGAGTCTCACAAGTCGCTGTACCAGACCCCCATGGGGCCACTTGAAATCACCGCGGTGACCCGCGAGATCGATGATACCATCGCTGACGGAAAGGGGCGCATGCGTCTTTCCTACGATGTAGAATTAAAAGGCTTATTCAATCATTTAAATGAAATTATTATAGAACTTCGGGAGGATTCGGAACATTCATGGAAGTCAGAGACGAACTGAAAGAAATCATTGCAAAGGCGAAAGACGCAGCCATTGCCGCCGGCGAATTGCCGGAAGGCGACTATGCCCCTGTGCAGCGCCTGGAGATACCGAAATCCAAAGAATTCGGTGATTACTCCACCAATGCCGCCATGCAGTGGGCTAAGGTAGCCCACAAAGCGCCCCGCATGATCGCAGAAGCCATCGTGAAGCACATCGACACCCCGCTGGTTTCCAAGACGGAAATCGCCGGCGCCGGCTTCATCAATTTCTACCTGGCCACGGACACCGTGTACAGCGAACTGAAAAACATCTTGAAGGTAGGCCCCTCCTACGGCGACCTGCCGAAAAATAAAGAAGACCGCATCTTGGTGGAATACGTTTCCGCCAACCCCACCGGCCTTCTCCACATCGGCCACGCTCGCGGCGCAGCTTTCGGCTCGGCGATGATCAACCTTCTCCGCGCTGCCGGCTACGACGTGTGGGCGGAATACTACATCAACGATGCAGGAAATCAGATCGACCACCTGGCCGAATCCATCAACGCCCGCTACCTGCAGCTCTGCGGCCTGGACGCAGAGATCCCCGAAGGCGGCTACCAGGGCCAGGACATCATCGAGACCGCCAAAGAAATCCTCGCCAAAGACGGGAAGAAATACCTGGACATGGACGAGAAAGAACGCCTCGAGATTTTCAAAGAACGGGGCCTCCAGGAAAAATTGGCGGACCTCAAGAAAGACCTCCACAATTTCCACGTGGACTTCGACAACTGGTTCTCTGAGAAATCCCTGTACCCCACCGAAGTGGACGCAGCGCTCAAGATCCTCAAAGACGAAGACAACATGTACGAAAAGGACGGCGCCCTGTGGCTCCGCACCACCAAGAACGGCGACGACAAAGACCGCGTGGTCATCCGTACCAATGGCGTGCCCACCTATTTCTGCTCCGACATCGCCTATGTAGGAAATAAAATTCGCCGCGGCTACAACAAACTCATCGACATCTGGGGCGCTGACCACCACGGCTACATCATCCGTCTGAAGACCGCCATGAAATTCCTGGGCTACAACCCCGACGATTTCGAAATCATGCTCCTCCAGATGGTCACCCTCCTCCGGAACGGCGAACAGGTGAAAATGTCCAAACGTACCGGCCAGGCCGTCACCCTCCGCGAACTCATGGAAGAAGTCGGCACCGATGCAGCTAGATATTTCTTCTGCGCCCGCACCCTGGACTCCCAGATGGACTTCGACATCGACCTGGCAAAGAAACAGTCCAGCGACAACCCGGTGTACTACATCCAGTACGCCAACGCCCGCATCCACAGCCTCTTCAACCAGGCCAAAGAAGCTGGCGTGAAGTGGGACAGCGCCTTCGAAGGCGCAGACTTCACCAAGCTCACCGAAGAGTGTGAGCTCGATCTCATCAAAAAGATGGAAAACTACCACCAGCTCATCGACGGCGCTGCGAAAGAAAGAGCACCCCAGCGCATCGCGAAATACGCCTATGAGCTCGCAGCCCTCTTCCATCATTTCTATAGAGAATGCCGCATCCTCGGCGTAGACAGCGAGACCACTCAGGCACGCCTGGGCCTCATCACCGCCGTCCAGTACGTCCTGGTGCACGCACTCACCATCCTGGGCATTTCCGCTCCGGAGCGTATGTAATAGTGATCAGTGATTAGTGATTAGTGATCAGGACGAATTTGGCGCAAGCGAGCCGTTCGATGTAACCTCTCTTCTGAAAGAAGGCGAGGAAGCAGCCAAGCATGTCCTGATCACTGACCCCTGACCACTAATTACTAATTACTAAAATCGATAGCGGTTAATTCTCTATGATTACACTGGCGCTAAACGCGCCCTGATCACTGACCCCTGATCACTGATCACTAAATCAATAGCGGAAAGCAGAAAAGCATTAAACTGTAGTCAAACGCGTCCTGATCACTGATCACTAATCACTGATCACTAAACCACCAGCGTTCATATCCCTACACCAAAAGGAGGTCCCATGACTAAATACATCTTCGTAACAGGCGGCGTCGTTTCATCCTT
>CAVEMF010000280.1:0-3254 GCA_963616715.1 Ruminococcus bromii
AGAAATGCGCCAAAGGCGCATACTCAGCAGTAGCGGAAAGCATGCTGATGTTTGCATAATGCTTTGCATGATACCGCTACTGCTGGTTATGCGCCTACGGCGCATTTCTATCCGGCCCTATCGGGCGACCCTTCTCCAAGGGTCTACTCACGTAGGGCTAGACCAACAAATTTATTTTGACCTTCAGCATAAATCGCTTAACTTAACAGCATTGCGGTAGTTGGTAGTCAATAGTCGGGACGCATCTGACGCCATTCACACATGTCGGTATCAGCTGTATGTATGCTCTGGCGCCAAGCACACCCCGATTACCGACCACCGACCACTAAGCCGATAGCCCAGTCCGCTCTATGTGTGCACTGGCGGAAATCGCGAACCGACTACCGACCACCGACTACCGACTACTAATAGCAGAACCGCCTCACTGCTTAACCAGTGAGGCGGTTCGTTCATTCCCGGATACCATAGATATCCATTGCATTTTTCTTTGTCTGTTCCACGAAATCGGAAAGGTCCATGCCTTTCTGTTTCGCGATTTCTTCGGCCACATAGAAGACGTTGGACGGGTCGTTTCTCTTTCCTCTAAAAGGCGGAGGGGTGAGGTAGGGGCTGTCGGTCTCTATGAGGATGCGGTCCATGGGGATTTCTTTCGCCACTTCTTTGAGCTTCAAACTTTTCGGAAAGACCACGGGGCCGGCGAAGGAGATGTAGAAGCCCAGCTTCATGAGCTCCTTCGCAGTCTCCAGGCTTCCGGAGAAGCAGTGGAGGATGCCGCGGAGGGCGCCGCCTTTGTGGGCTTTGAGGATGTCCAGCGTATCGCCGTGGGCGTCTCGATCGTGAATCAAAATAGGCAGGTCCAGCTCTTTTGCCATATCGATCTGGCGAGCAAACCAAACCTTCTGCACTTCTTTCTCGGTATAGAGATAGTAGTAGTCCAGTCCGATTTCCCCGATGGCTTTCACCTTCGGATGCTCCTTTGCAAGATCCGCAATGTCCGCTAGGATTTCCTCGCTGGCGTCTTTGGTGAGCTGGGGATGGATGCCGACGGCGGCGAAAATCTTCGGATACGCTTCCGCCAAGGCCACCGCCTTTCGGCTGGTTTCCAAGTCCTCGGATGGTGTCACCACATAGTCCAAGGTCTCAAAGATTTTCGCGATGATTTCTTCTCTATCCCCATCGAAGGCTTTGTCGTAGAGGTGGGCGTGGGTGTCGAAGAGACCCATTATTTCACCTTGCTGCCGGCAGGCATATCCACGAAGGGGACCTGGAGATTTCCATCTTTGGAAGCGGCGAGGATCATGCCCTGGGACTCGATGCCCATGAGCTTGGCCGGTTTCAGATTGGAAACGAAAATCACATGCTTGCCGATGAGGTCTTCCGGCTTGTAGTACTGGGAGATACCGCTGACAACGGTGCGGGTGTCGCCTTCGCCGAGGGAGACGGTCATCTTGATGAGCTTGTTCGATTTTTCCACTTTTTCAGCGGTCAGGATTTCAGCTACGCGAAGGTCAGTCTTGAAGAAATCATCGATGGAAATGGCTTCCGCCTTTTCTTCCTTCTTTACTTCTTTCTTCGCTTTTTTCTCTTCTTTCTTCGGAGCCGGTGCTTCTTCGTCTTCTTCGATTTCGATTCTTGGGAAGAGCTGCGGGCCTTTATTGATGTGGGTGCCTTCGGCAATGCCGCCCCAGGTCAGGTCTTTGTAGCCGGCGGAAGTGAAATCGGTCAGACCCAGCTGGCCCCACATCTTTTCGGAAGCGATGGGGATCACTGGTTCGGCCATGAGGGCTACGAAGCGCAGACCTTCGCAGAGATGATAGAGCACAGAGTCGAGCACCTTTGCTTTGGATTCGTCTTTTGCCAGAGCCCAAGGCATGGTGACGTCGATGTATTTATTGAGCGCACGGACGAAGGTCCATACGGATTTGATGCCGTCATTGATTTTCCAGCCATCCATGCCTTTGCGCAGGCCTTCCAGGGCTTCAGCCGCTTTGGCTTCGATGTCTTTGGATGCCGCAGACACCACTTCATCGCTGGAATCGTCGCCTTTGGAAAGGACGCCGTTTCTATATTTCTCTACCATGGACAAGCTTCTGTAGAGCAGGTTGCCCAGGTCGTTGGACAGGTCGGAATTGATACGGCCGATGAGACGATCACGGCTGAAATTGCCGTCCTGGCCCAGCTGGATGTCGTTCAGGAGGTAGTAACGGATAGCATCAGAGCCGAATTCCTGGAGCAGCGGGATCGGGTCCACCACGTTGCCCTTGGACTTGGACATCTTTTCGCCGTCCACGATGAGCCAGCCATGGCCGTATACCATTTTCGGCAGCTCGATGCCAAGGCTCATGAGCATGATGGGCCAAATGATGGTGTGGAAACGAACGATTTCCTTGCCCACCAAGTGCACATTGGCCGGCCAGAATTTCTTGAATTTTTCCGGATCATCCATGATGCCGGCAGCGGTGAGGTAGTTCACCAGCGCGTCGAACCATACGTATACCACGTGCTTCGGGTCGAATGGCACCTGGATGCCCCAGGTGAAGCTGGTGCGGGATACGCACAGGTCTTCCAGACCGCTCTTTACGAACTGGATCATTTCATTTCTGCGGGATTCCGGCTGGATGAAGGTCGGGTTTTCTTCGATGTATTTCATCCAACGGTCAGCGTACTTGGACATTTTGAAGAAATAGGCTTCTTCACTGACTCTCTGCAGCGGGCGGCCGCAGTCAGGGCAGATGTGATTTTCGTCGAGCTTGTTTTCCGGCCAGAAGGATTCGCAAGGTACGCAGTACCAGCCTTCGTACTTGCCTTTGTAAATATCGCCCTTGTCATAGGAGCGCTGGAACAGCATCTGCACCACCTTCTGATGGCGTTCTTCGGTGGTGCGGATGAAGTCGTCATTGGAAATATTGAGCTCCTTCCACAACTGCTGGAACATAGCCACGATTTCATCGGTGTACTGGATCGGTGTGATGCCGGCTTCTTCGGCCTTCTGCTCGATCTTCTGGCCGTGCTCGTCGGAACCGGTCAGGAACAGTACATCGTAGCCGTCAAGGCGCTTGAAACGAGCCATGCTGTCTGCGATGGATGTGCAATAGGTATGTCCGATATGCAGCTTCGCGCTGGGGTAGTAAATCGGGGTGGTGATATAATATTTCGGTTTTTCACACATGAAAAATGCCTCCTGCCTCTTTTATGGGAATCGCTGATTAAATCGTTTTCAAAAATCATTCTTGAATTTTTATTCAGAGCGAGGA
>CAVEMF010000281.1:0-1958 GCA_963616715.1 Ruminococcus bromii
GAAGCATGCCGAACTTTTTGCAAACATCAGCATGCTTTCCGCTACTGCTGAGCATGCGCCTACGGCGCATTTCTATCCGGCGCTATGGAGGACCCTTCTCCAAGGGTCTACTCACGTAGGGCTTGCGTAACAAACTGCTTCAATCCTCGGCATAAAAAACTTACCTTAATGGCATTCCCTTCCAGCGGAAGGGGGTCGGGCAGCGGAGCATCATCCGGCCTACGGCCACCTTCTTCAGAGAAGAAGGCTTGGAGCACCCCCGCCCTTCGGGCCCTCCCCCTTCCAGAGGAAGGAGGTCAAGCGGAAGACGCGCCTTATCCCTTATCCCATATCCCTTATCCCTGACAATTATTTCGCCGGCTTGGAGCTCTTGAATCCTTCTCTCTTGCCGATGACGGTGGCGCCATTCATGTAGGGGATCAAAGCTTCCGGTACTTTGATGGTGCCATCAGCCTGCTGATAGTTTTCCATGATCGCTGCCACGGTTCTGCCGACGGCGAGGCCGGAGCCATTCAGGGTGTGTACGAATTCCGGTTTTGCGCCCTGGGCTCTGCGGAAGCGGATGTTGGCACGGCGAGCCTGGAAGTCGAGGCAGTTGGAGCAGGAGGAAATTTCTCTGTATTTATCCTGGGCCGGCATCCATACTTCGATGTCGTAGGTCTTGGCAGAGGAGAAACCGATGTCGCCGGTGCACAGGCAAACCACATGGTACGGGAGCTTCAGGAGCTGCAGCACTTTTTCTGCTTCTGCGGTCAGAGATTCCAGTTCATCCCAGCTATCTTCCGGTTTGCAATATTTCACCATTTCTACTTTGTGGAACTGGTGCTGACGGATGAGGCCGCGGGTATCTTTGCCGGCAGAGCCTGCTTCTTTACGGAAACAAGGAGTGAGGGCGGTGAGGTGTACCGGCAGGATGTCTCCGTCCACGATTTCACCGGAGAAATAGTTGGTCAGCGGCACTTCGGCGGTCGGGGTCATGTACATGGATTCGCCTTCCACTTTGTACATATCTTCTGCGAATTTCGGAAGCTGCCCGGTGCCCTGCATGGATTTGCCATTGATGATGTACGGCGGGATCACTTCGGTGTAGTCATTCATGACGGTGTGCACGTCGAGCATGAAATTGTATACTGCTCTTTCCAGGCGAGCGATGCTGGAGAGATAGAAATAGAAACGCGCACCGGAAACCTTGCCGGCTCTTTCAGCGTCCAAGAGGCCCAGGTCGTCGCCGAGTTCGTAGTGTGCTTTGATGGGGAAATCGAAAGTCGGGATTTCGCCCCACTTGCGGACTTCCGGGTTTTCGCTGTCATCTTTGCCGATCGGTACAGATGCGTCACACATATTTGGCAGCTGCAGGAGGAGCTTATTCAGATTGTCCTCGACTTCTGCGAGTTCTTTGTCGATGGCAGCGATTTTTTCGCCCACTTCACGCATAGCAGCGATAGCAGCGGTGGCATCTTCCCCATTTTTCTTTGCCATAGCGATCTTCTTGGTCTCTGCGTTGCGTTCGCTCTTCAGCGCTTCGGTTTGCTGCAGGAGCTCTCTTCTCTTTTCATCGAGGCCCAGGATTTCATCGAGCTGCTCGAAGGAATTGTGGCGGTTCGCCAGGTTTGTACGCACTTCTTCGGCGTGTTCTCTGATAAATTTCATGTCTAACATACTACATCTCTCCCTATCTTTACTATGGGAAATCATATTTCCCACTAAAAAATGAAAATAAAAAAACTTCCTCCCTCTATGGGACGAAGTCATCGCGGTACCACCCAAATTGCATATAGCCAGCTCACGGCCTGTATCGAGTGCCTCCCGTCCGATTCCTCATCGGCCGCTCCGGAGTGGAAACTTTTTCTTCTGCCAGGGCTCTCACCGACCGCCCTGTCTCTGAAAGACATCCGAAAAAGATTTTCTCTTTCCCTGCGTTGTTTTTATTATAGCGAGTCGCCTCTTGATTTGCAAGA
>CAVEMF010000281.1:2164-3240 GCA_963616715.1 Ruminococcus bromii
GCCATCGCAAAAGCCGCCAGGGTCTTGGCGTCGTAGATTTCTCCTTTGGAAATCATATCCCACACCTTCTCGAGAGGGATCTTCACCACGTCTAAGAATTCGTCTTCGTCCAGGTGCTGGTGAGCCGGGATGAGGTGGTCGGCCAGGTAGAGATGAATGGTCTCATTGCAGAAGCCCGGGGTGGTGTAGACGTGGCCCAGTTTCACCAGGTGGTCGGTGGTAAAGCCGGTTTCTTCCGTCAGCTCACGAGCGGCGCAGGTGTCCGGGTCCTCACCTTTGTCCAGTTTGCCCGCCGGGATTTCCAGGAGCGCTTCTTCTACCGCGTAGCGATACTGCCGCACGAAGAGGACGCAGCCGTCATCAGTCACGGGGATCACGGCTGCCGCGCCGGGATGGAGCACCACTTCGCGCCAGGTTTTATTTCCATGGATTTCCACATCGTCATTATAGATGTGAAGCATGCGGCCTTCGAAGACGGG
Source organism: Ruminococcus bromii (assembly GCA_963616715.1). Classification (GTDB taxonomy): domain Bacteria; phylum Bacillota; class Negativicutes; order Veillonellales; family Dialisteraceae; genus Dialister. The sequence continues at coordinate 2,644 of CAVEMF010000281.1, forward strand.
GGTACGTTTTAGAAGTTTTTCTTTTTCGATGCTCATTTCACGCCTGTGCTTCCTACGCCGCCGGTGCGTTTGCCTTCCGCGTGATCATCATCGGTTGTGAAATATTTCGTGAAAATGCCCTGCGCCACACGGTCGCCCTTATTCACATGGAATGGTTCGTCTTTGGAATTGTAGACCGCCACCATGATATGGCCTTCGTTGTCTTCATTGTTGTAATAATCCGCATCGATGATGCCGGTGCTATTGGCCAGGAAAAGGCCTTTCTTGATGGCCATGCTGGAGCGGATGAAAATGGCGAGATATTCATCATCGGCCATGTACGCCTTGAGGCCTGTCTTGATGAGCGTCACCTTGCCCGGTGCCAGGTCGATGTCTTCGCCGCACTCGATGTCGTAGCCGGCACTCTTTTCCGTTTTGCGAATGGGCAGATGGATATCTTTGCCCTGCCAGTCCGACAAGATTTCAAAACCACGCAGTTTCATAAAAACCTCCTAAGGAAATAAAAAATCCAAAGGGCCCGGGCTCTCTAAAAGAACCATAAGAACCCTTTGGAATTTAGTGTGATGAGCGATAGTGGGTTAGTGATTAGTGATCAGT
>CAVEMF010000282.1:0-3234 GCA_963616715.1 Ruminococcus bromii
TGAATAAAAATTCAAGAATGATTTTTGAAAACGATTTAATCAGCGCTTCCCTAGCCGACTAGAAGCCAGCAGCTAGCAGCCAGAAGCAGCGCCTCTAGGGAAACACAAGCACCTACGAACGTCCTCTCACTCCGCGCTTTTCGCCTCGAGTGCCGCGGTCTCAGCTTCTTCGGCCATGGCCTGTTTCGCTTCTTTCAGAGCGGCTTCGCGGACTTCTTCTTTCTTTTCTTTTTTCTTGGTGAAATGGGAAATCACTTCCGGCACCATGTTTAGCACCTTGTCGATGGTGCCATTGCCGGAGGCGTTCTTGATGGAGAAGAGCTCGACCCTCTCGCCTTTCATGATGAGGACCGCGGTGGGTGTCACTTTGCCGCCGCCGGCGCCACCGGTGGAAGCGCCGCCGTGGGTACCGGTGCCGAAGCCGAAGGAAATGTCCACGAAGGGAACGATGGTGGCATCGCCCAAGTAAATCGGCTGTCCCACCACAGACTCGGTGGTGATCATCTTTTTAAAATCTTCAAAAATTTGCTTTCTTACTTCATCATCCATGGTGTTTGCCCTTTCTAAATTTCTTAAACTCCCAAAGCGGCTTCGCGAGGAGCAGCCGCCCGGCGATATAGACTACATATATAGGAATGATACGCCCATCGCATCGTCCTTGCAAGGTATTCACCGGCTCCAAATAATTCCATGCTATTTTTTCTGTGACGGCGCCGCCAAAAGCAGCTGATAGGCCGCCGATCGCGCCGGTAGTCATGGGGTCGCCGGTGCCAAATTCGCCGCTGACCTGCCACTTCTTCGGAAAGCTATGAGAAAGAAGAGCTGAGGCGGCTGCGAAAAGACGCTCAGCAAGTCCACACTGGATAGCAAATCGAATTTGCGCCCAAGTAGATGGCCCGTCATCGGTTTCGATAATCTCTTCCTCGACAGAAGGCGCGTCGGTTTCTTCCTCGGCAGCATCCTCTGCGTCCTTCAGCATGGCCTCTATGTCCAGCGGCTTTTCTTTTTCTATTTTCGAAGGCGCTTTCCTCTCCTCTAATTTTTCTTTCTCGGACACATCTACCGGTATTTCTTCAGTGGAAATTTCTTCTTCCTCATCCCCGGCGAATTCCATTTCCTTCGACCACAGACCGCTGATGAGGGAAATCCGAATCCCCAAGCTCCAGCGCGCAAGCGAAATCCGGTAAGTCACCGGCCACAAGAGAACAAGGAGAAGGAGCGCCAGTAGCAAAAGGAGCCCTATCCCTATCATAGGCCATAGAGGGCAGCCAATCCCTGGGCCGCCTCCTTCACCTCCCGCGCCAAGTACACCGGCCCCGTCACCTTCACGTAAGGCGCATGCTTCAGCGCCCAAGCCTTCAGGGCCGCGGGCACGATGGTGACCTCCACCTGCACCTTCCCCTGGCTTGCCGATACTAAGCGAGCCGCTTTGCCAAAGTCCAGCGTGATGTCCGTCATGAGCCGCCAGTCCGCCTCGAAGGTGCAAAGCTCCTGATTTCCCACATACAAATCCTGAGACGCTGCCAGGAAATCCGATGGCTTCACCTGCGCGTCCACGCTCTCCAAAGACTTCTGCAATCGCGCCGGCGCATCAAGGATCGTCACCTGATCCATCAAGTCCACGAAAAAGGCAGACAGTGCCTCCCGCCCTTCTTCGCTTCCCAGAAGACAATAGCGCCCGTCAGAGGCCACCAGGTGGAAGGGGTGCAGCTGGTAAACCTTCTCCTCGCCGCCGCCTGTGAGTCCGTGGTGCCGCTTCCCATCGGCCTCATAGTGGTCATAGTAAAAGGAAATCTGCTTTTTCTCCCGGCAGGCCGTGGCAATCAAAGCGAGCCGCTCGGCCGCATCGCCATACTTATAGGAAATAGGCAAATTGCGAATCCCGCTCTTCCCATCATCGAAGCAGCGAATTTGCAGCAGCTTCAATCGCTCAGCCACCTGCTTGATCTGCGAGGCAGGCAAATGAGAGAAATAGAGCAGATCAATCAAAAGCTTCAAATCCTCCGGCGGCAACACGTGATCCCAATACCAGTCCAAAGAAATCGGCGCAGCCTTGCCATTCACCACCCGCGGCACCTCGCGGCACATTACCGGCAACCCTGCCTCCTTGAGGCGCGTCAGGTTGCGGCTCACCGATTTCCGGCTCACCACCATGCCATATTTCCCTTCGAGGCAATTCAAAATATCCTGCTGCGACAGCGGATGGTCCTTGTCCGACTCCCGTAGGAGCACCTGCACGATCCGGATGATGGACATCTTGCTGCCCGTCTCTATTTCAGCCATGGAATCACCTCCGTTTTTTCTGATAAACGTGGTCGGTTTAGTAATTAGTGGTTAGTGATCAGTGATCAGGCCGCGTTTAAAGGCTGTCCAACAAATGCATGTATGCCTTCTTTTGGGAGAAGGATTGATGTATCCTGATTACCGACTGCTAAAACGATAGCGTAAAGCATCGAAAGCTCCCGCCCTGATCACTGATCACTGATCACTAATCACTAAACCACTACCGTCTTAAACCCCAATCAGACACCTTCGACGCCACTTTTGTGACGAAAGAAACCGCGCCGGCGATCTGCGGCCGGTGCAGCGCCCAGTGCACAGCGCCAGCGATGGTGACGCCGCCCAAAAGATCTGTGGGATAGTGCATCCCCGCAAAGAGTCTCGTGAAGGCTAGGACGCCAGCGAAGAGTGCCATGAGACGCGAGCCGGGCATGCCCATTTTCAAAAGCTCCATAGCCACCACGGCGCCATTCATGGTGTGATTGCTGGGGAACGACGCATTGGCCTTGTGGCCCGTGAAATTCCAAATCTGCCAATCCTTTGTGAAAGGCCGATTTCTAAACCAAATCTTCCCGATCACAAAAGAAATCAAAGACGCCATCACCACGCCGAGGAATGCTACGATGCAGCAGCTCCGACGATGCATGCGTCCCTCTCCCGGCGTGAGCCAAAGCAAAAGCCCATAGATCACAAACGCCCAATGGCCGTAGCGCGTCAAGAGATCCATAAACAGATCCACCGACCGCTTGCGCCCGGCCAAGCCATTGATTTTCCGAACGATATATAAATCAGGATTCATCTCATGCCTCCTTATTCTTATGGATGTTTTAATTTTAGCATACTCGGGATAGCATGGCAAAAGGGGAGGAAGAAGGTTCGGGATTTAGTGATCAGTGATCAGTGATTAGTGATTAGGGCGCGTTTGACGCTACAGTCAGATGCGTACTGACCACT
>CAVEMF010000283.1:0-3233 GCA_963616715.1 Ruminococcus bromii
CCCCTGAACCATGAACCCATTTAGAAAAACTTTTGCATACTATTTGTCACTCAAGTGGTATACTTTCAAGCTTAATTTTCGCCGGTAATGGCATTCGTAACCATCCCGGCGCCAATGCCCAAGAAAACGCCGACGCCAACGCCACAAACTGCTCCGGCTACCGCACCAATGGGGCCGGCTATGCAAGCACCGGCAACAGCGCCGACGACGACGCTGGCCACGAAGACGGACGCGCCGATGACTACATCCTTGCAGGACGCCCAGAGTTTAGAGAAGCTGAAGCCGCCCACCACGTTGTCGAGTATTTCATCGGTCAAGAGAGCCTTGGACTCTTTGTAGTAGTCCCAGGTCTTCTCGAAAATCACCTTCACCTGCTCGAAAGTAGCCGTGGAGAATTTCTTCACGATCTCATATACATCTTCCACAGTCTCCGCGGCCTTCATCAGAAGGTCCACTTCCGGTACAGACTTCAGAAGATCTTTCACCTGCTCCACTTTTTCCTGGATGCCGTCACTCGCAAGGATCCCTGCGATATCAAGTTTTTCTACTGCGATTTCACTCATTTTCGTTTCTCTCCTTTTTGAAATAGGCCGCTCACAGCGTGCCTCGTTTTTCCTTTTCACTTATTATACGCGGATGGGGGAGATAGTATTACAAGAAATATCTTTTTTATGCTGTCGGGTTAGTGATCAGTGATCAGTGATTAGTGATCAGGCCGCATTTGGCGCCAGTGCATACATCGCGGCATCACCGCTATCGGTTTAGTGATCAGTAGTCGGTGGTCGGTAATCGGTGGCCTCCGCGCGCGCCTAAAGTGAGGAGGGAGAAGTGAGGAGTGAGGAGTGGTGGTGCGGCGCACAAGTTAAGAAGCGCCGCAAGCTTGAAAAGTCAGCGCGTTTACCTGCTTCCCCTATTTCAAAACTCACGCCGCTTTATGAATTGTGCGGCGCACCTCCACTCCTCGCTTACCCAAAGCATCACCCGCCCTGCGGGCACCCTCTTCAAAGAAGAGGGCTTAGCGCACAAAAAAGCGCCCTCTTCGGGCGCTTTTCTTATGGAGCCATCTAGTTATTGGTCTTAATAACGTAAGCAGCCGCTGCTACGCCGCCTACCACAATGCCTACAGCCGCACCGATAGCTGCGCCCACAGGACCTGCCCAAGAGCCGGCTACGGCGCCGCCGGCTGCACCTGCTAAGACGATGCCCACTGCGATGATCGGTTTCTTAAACCTATCCCAGAAGGAGGAGAAGCTCCAGCCGCCGACGACACTATCCATCACTTCGTCAGGAAGCGCTGCCTTTTCGTTTTTGAAATAGTCCAGGGTCTTTTCCCAAATCGTTTTGAAATCTTCCAGCTTGACCTGTACATATTCCTTCACGATCTGGAAAACATCCTCCATGGTCTTGGCTGCTTCGATCAGTTTCTTGGTGACCGGATTTTCATCCAGCGCTGCTTCGACCTTGTCCACTCCTGCCTGCATGCCTTCTACATGCATGAACTTTGCTACATCTACATTCTGCGCGGTGAGTACATCTGCCATTTTTATTTCTCCTTTTTTGATTTACAAACAAAGCATTATTTTTTATTCGGATTCGTAGCGTCCAGGTAGGCACCGGCTGCTCCGGCGCCTACGATGAGGCCGGTGAATGCGCCTACCACTGCGCCCGGGCCGCCGCCGACCGCACCGCCGATGAGAGCGCCGCCGACCACGCAGCCCACCAGGATGCAAGAGGCTACGATGGGCCGCTTCCACTTGTTCCACCATTCCGACAGGCTCCAGCCGCCGACAACGCTATCCATCACTTCATCGGGAAGCGCTGCTTTTTCATTTTTGAAATACGCCATCGTCTTTTCAAAGAGCACCTTGAAATCTTCCAGCTTCATCTGGATATATTCCTTGGCGATATGGTACACATCCTCTACGCTCTGGGCAGCGTCCACAAGCTTCTTCACCGCCGGATTCTCATCCATCGCTTCGATGAACTGATCCACCTTCTCAGGAGCTCCGGGGACGCTCATGATTTCGGAAATATTTACATTTTCTACAGTTAATTCAGCCATTTGTATGTCTCCTTTACTTAGGGAAGCACTGATTAGGAATGAAATGGTATGGCGCGCAAAAGGGGCAAGGGACGTGGGGCAGGGTTCAAGGGGAGGTGCGGCGCACAAATCAGGAAGCGCCGCATATATAGGGGCAAAGCCATTCCTATTAAACCTCCTTCCTCTGGAAGGAGGGGAACCGCGCCAGCGGTGGAGGTTGGCCACTGCGAAGCAGTGGGGCTAGCGCGAGCAGCTGCTTCCTCGCCCCCCGGGCCTTTGGCCCGGCTATCCCCCGCCCTTCGGGCCCTCCCCCTTCCAGAGGAAGAGGGTAAAAGTAGTGGGCTTCGCCCTTATATATACGCCGCTTTATAATTTGTGCGGCGCACCACCCCTTGCCCCCAGACCCATGAACCCATTCAGAAAAACTTTCATGCACTATTTGTCACCCAAGCCGTATGCATTAGGCCTTATTTCTTCTGCTGATCCTTCTCTTCTTCGGTCTTCAGATAGTAATGCGCGCAGGCATTGCCTACGAGGAAGCCGGCGAATGCGCCGGTGAAAAGTCCAAAGGGGCCGCCCACGCAAGCGCCAAGCACTGCGCCGCCCACCGCGCCGCCCACCATGATGCAGGCTGCCGTGATGGTACGCTTCCACTGATTCCACCAGCCCGACAAGCTCCAGCCGCCGACTACGCCATCCATCACTTCATCGGAAAGCGGGGCTCTCTCGGTCTTGAAATAATCCACCGTCTTATCCCAAAGCACTTTGAAATCTTCCCATTTGATTTCGATAAACTCTTTGGCCAGCCGGTATGCATCCTCCACCGTCTCCACAGCGTCCAAAAGCTTTTTGGTCACCGGATTCTCTTCCATGGCTTCCACGAACTGGTCCACCTTTTCATGAATGCCTTCGATATGCATGAGCTTGGATACATCTACATTTTGCACAGTCAATTCAGCCATTGGTCTGTCTCCTTCTTTGAAATAGGACCTCCCCATGGAACGCCCCGGATTTTCCTATATTCTTTATACGAAGGCGGAGAGAGAGTATTACATACTTTCTTGGGATAAACGCTATCGGTTTAGTGATCAGTGATTAGTGATCAGTGATCAGGGCGCGTTTGACTGCTTCCTCACACAAGCCCTCTTCCCTGAAGAGGGTGCCCGCAGGGCGGGTGATGCCTGCTTCCTCA
>CAVEMF010000284.1:0-3182 GCA_963616715.1 Ruminococcus bromii
GCCTCACCAGAGACGACGCGCTGGAGCTCATCGAAGCGCTGTGGCTGAAGCTCTCTGAATGGGTGTGGGCGATTTCCAGCAACACGGCTCAGTTCTTCGCGGGCTATAATTCTTTCCAGAACCTCACTGTTGGCGGCCGCAAGCGAGACGGCAGCGACGCGACGAATGAGATTTCCTATCTGTGCCTGGAGGCCACAGAAGCAGTGAAGACCCACCAGCCGGGGCTCAGCGTGCGCATCCATCCGAATTGTCCGCCGGAATTTTTGCTGGCGGTGTGCAAGCTCATCCGTTGTGGCACCGGTTTCCCGGCGGTCCACAATGACGCCGCCGGCGCCGAGATGCTGATGGCTGCCGGCCTGCCGCCGGAAGATGCCCGCGACTGGAGCAACTGCGGCTGCGTGGTGCCCCATTTCCGCAAAATCGGCGAATGGACCTCCGCTTGCAACATCAACCTGGCAGCGGCCATGGAGTACACCATGCACGATGGCGTGAGCTCCATCACCGGCAAGCTCATGGGCCTTCCCACCAAGCTCGCCGATTGCAAGAGCTACGAAGATTTCAAAGATCTTTTCTATCAGCAGGTGAAGCATTTGATCCGCATCGGCATCATCGGCTCCCTCACTTGCCAGAAGGTGCATGCCGACATCGTGCCGCGCCCCTACCTCTCGCTTTTGGTGGACGGCTGCATGGAAAAAGGGAAGGACCTCTCCCGCGGCGGCGCGAAATATTGCTTGGGCCCGGTCCTGACCGGCATCGGCCTGGCCGATAGTGCCAATGCGCTGATGGCCGTGAAGACTTTGGTCTTCGACCAGAAGAAATATAGCCTCTCTGATTTCGTTTCCGCTCTCTCGGCGGACTGGAAAGGCTATGAAACGCTGCGCCGCGATGTGCTTGCTTGCCCGAAATATGGCAACGACGAAGACGAAGTGGACTACATCGCCAGCGAGCTCTCCGATTTCTATCGAAATGAAATCGTAAGCCACAAGGATATTTTCGGCGCGCCATTCAACAGCGCTTTCATGGGTATTTCCAACTACATCCCCGCCGGCACCGTGGTGGGTGCTACGCCGGAAGGCCGCTTCTCCGGTTCGCCTCTGACCGAAGGCGTATCGCCTCACGCCGGCACCGATGTGCAGAGCCCTACGGCGGCTCTGAAGAGCGCGGCGAAGATCAATCAGACCTTCCACAGCGGCGGCACGCTGGTGAATATCAAATTGTCGCCGGACCTCATCGCCACCGACCGCGGCCTGGCGAACCTGGCGGCCCTCATCCGCGCCTACTTTGCCCAGGGTGCTTTCCATGTACAGTTCAATGTCATCTCGCCCAAGGTTCTGCACGAAGCCCAAGAGCGGCCGGAGGACTATCGCGACCTGTTGGTCCGCGTAGCCGGCTACAGCACCCAGTTCGTCAATTTGTCGAAGAAGGCGCAGGATGCCATCATCGAGCGTACCACCTATGAAACCATGTAATATTTTTCAGTTGCAGCGGCTTTCGGTGAATGACGGCGAAGGCATCCGCACCACGGTCTTCTTCAAAGGCTGTCACCTGCGCTGCCAGTGGTGCGCGAATCCCGAATCCTGGCGCTGTGAGGAAGAGCTCATGTTTCTCCCTCACAAGTGCGTGGGTTGCGGCGCTTGCATCGCGGTGTGTCCAAGGCGTGCAAACTGGAGAGACAGCGAGGGGAAGGTGCACTTCCGCCGCAGCTCCTGCACACTTTGCGGCGCCTGCCTCGCCAAATGCCCCGCCGGCGCCCGCCAGCCTATGGGGAAAGCCATGACCATTGACGAAGTGGTGAAGGAAATCAAAAAAGATTTCCTCTTCTACATGGAGTCCGGTGGCGGCGTCACCTTCTCCGGCGGCGAGCCCTATCTTCACGCCGAGTACCTTAGGGAGCTGACGGCCGCCTGCCATCGCTTGGGCATCGATACCTGCACCGAAAGCTGCGGCTACTTTGATTTTGAAACCGTGAAGGACATCATCGCGGAGATGGACGCCCTCTTCTTCGATATGAAGATCATGGACAGCGCTAAGCACAAGCACTACACCGGGCAGGGAAACGAAATGATTTTGGAAAATATTTCCAAAGCCAGCGCCATCAATCCCCACATCACCGTCCGCGTGCCGGTCATCGAAGGCGTCAATGATGACGATGAAAATATGCACGCCCTCTGCCGCTTCCTTGTTGATAAGACGAAGATCCGCCGCGTGGAGCTCCTCACCTATCACAAGCTGGGACTGGAGAAAATGACTGCCCTGGGGATGCTAGCCCACGTCTTCGCCCCGCCCACCGACGAACGCCTCGCCGCGCTAAAGGAAATCCTGGCAAGCTATGGCATCGAGAATGTAAGCTATAAATAACGAAAAGCCGATGAGCTCGTCATGAGCTCATCGGCTTTTTGCTATCAAGCCCTCTTCTGTGAAGAGGGTGCCCGCAGGGCGGGTGATGCATTTGCCGTGGTCGGTGGCCCCCGCGCGTTTAGCGTAGGTGTCGGCAGTCATGCAAAAGGCTAGGGAACCACTGATTAAATCGAAGATTCAAAAATCATAAGAATTTTTATTCATAGCTTCGTCAAGAAAATCCTTAAATAGCTCGCTATTCGCGGATTTCCTTTCCTCGCTCTGAATAAAAATTCAAGAATGATTTTTGAAAACGATTTAATCAGCGCTTCCCTAGTGCGGGATAGATCCTTCGGCTGCGCTCAGGATGACGAGACAGGAGGCGTAGGAGCCGGTGGGCGTGCTTAGGGCTGTATCGGTATGAAATGCCTTGTGCCTCATGCGCTTTTATCACTAGCCGTCATCCTGAGCGTAGCCGAAGGATCCATCAGCAATAGCGGTCAGCATGCTCACTGACGCGAAAGCCAAACGCGCGGGGGCTAGCGACCACCGATTATCAAATCTCTACCGTTTTAACGCTCTTACCTGTCATCCTGAGCGTAGTCGAAGGATCTATCATCGATAGCGGTCAGCATGCTGACTGAAGCGAAAGCCAAACGCGCCCCGATCACCGACTACCGACTACCGACCACTAAGCCGATAGCCCAAAGCTTGCTCGCTGGCTCTACAGCTACCCATGTGAAATGCGTCCCTTTTGTTTTGGTGGATCTCGCCCCTCGATTTCCTCCGATAAAATGGGAAAAAGAGGGTGATGCGACGCGGGATATCCTCGGATGGCCCATATT
>CAVEMF010000285.1:0-3180 GCA_963616715.1 Ruminococcus bromii
TTTCCACTTTCTGCTACAATAGGGGAGAAGTTAAAACCTAGTTTAAAAAAAGATACAGATTTTTCTGATTCTCGTAAGGCAAAAGATAGAATTCAAGCGAGGCAGCGGCCATCGCCTGGGGCATCTTTGTCATCGAAATCTTGGACGGCAGCAGACGCAGAAAAGTGGATCGTCTATGAGGCGGTTTTCGGAGCGCCTCGCGCCAAGAAATCCTGGCAGCCTTACGGACAGAAATAAAATCTGACTATTTCCCAAAGAAGGGTGAAGAATGGATACTTTTAAGGAAGAGATTTACGGAAAGGTGCTCTGGGAGTGTTATCGCTCGAAAGTATACATTGTCATGCTTTCACTCCTATATGTGGCTATCAGCGTAGGGGCCGTGCTCTTCGCTATGGAAGAGGGTATGCCCTACTACTTTTTAGCCGCCTTTGTCATTTTGTTCGCCTTGTGGCGCATCAATCGGGTGCATCACCCGGTGGCTTTGGTGTGCGAGAGAAAGCTTCTGGTGGCGGTGCCTTGGTCTTTCTTTACATTCGACTACTACATCACTTTGCAGGCCCTCTATATGCCGGTGGACTATAAAGAAGTGGCCGGCGTCTCCGGCCGATGGGATCGCCTCTACATCGGCGCGCACGAAGTGGGCGGCATGGTGGCACTTCCCGTGCAACTGGCCTATGTGTCCCTGGGTGACAAAGTAGATTTCCAAAGCTGGGTCGAATCGAAACAGTGTGAATGATAGTAATTGGTAGTCTGTAGTCGGTGGTCGGTAGTCGGTAATCAGGTATATACGTCCTGATTACCGACTACCGACCACCGACTACTTTTTTACTTGCAACTCCTTTTCCCTTGTGTTACCATAGCGGGAGTGCTTATGTATAATTCTTGAGGTGAAAAAATGGCAGCAAAGATTACCTATACGATTCAAGAGGAGCTTGGAGATCTCTCCGTGGCTTCCAATGGCTGGAAAAAACAGCTTACCTATACCAGTTGGAATAACCGAGGCGAGAAATTTGACCTTCGCTCTTGGAATGAAGAACACACCGCTATGACCAAAGGCTTGACTTTGACAAAAGAAGAATTGATGAAACTCAGAGACATTCTGAATGACATCGATTTCGATAGATTTGAATAAGATTCCTGAATCAGGAAGGCTCTCCTTTATGGAGAGCCTTTTGGCGTATATGGGGGATTTTAGGCCGTCCGATAATTTGGAATTCGATGAGAGTAAATGGGAAATGGAGGGAACTAAAAGCTTCCTCGTTCGGGGATAGTAATTGGTGGTCGGTGGTCAGTTCGCATTTGAGGCTACTCGCACATAGCGGAATTGTCTGTATGCATGCTTTGGCATCAAATACGCTTCAAACACCGGCTGGCGATTATAAAATCAATAACGGAAATCATGAGAATTAGGCAGCAGCTAAATGCGCCCCGACTACCGACCACCGACTACCGACTACTACATCTAAAAAGAATTCATCTCTTATTTTTGAAAAGGAGTACAAACCATGTTTTCTATGTCCCAAGTATCTGAATCACGCACGCGGCAGGCCATGTGGGTGGGTTTCATCGGTCTTTTGGTGAATCTCGTCCTGGGGTCTGTGAAGCTTTTCGCCGGCTGGCAGAGTGGATTTCTCTCTGTCATGGGCGACGGCTTCAACAACATCACCGACATGGGTTCGGTGGTGCTTTTGATGATGACTTTTTATTACGCGGCGAAGCCTTCGGACAAGGAGCATCCCTTCGGTCATGGCCGGTTGGAATACATCAATTCCACCGTCATGGCGGCGGTGATCCTCTATGTGGGTATCACCCTTGGCATGGAGTCGGTGGAGAAGATTCTGCATCCCCAGCCGACAAATTTCACGCCCTTCGTGGCAGCCATCCTGGTCTTTGGCCTGGTGGGGAAATTATTTCTGGCTTGGTGGTACAAGAGAGCCAGCCGCCGGCTTTCCTCCGATGCCTTCCTGGCCTACAGCGCCGACTCTCTCTCAGACATTCTTTCCACCTCAGGCGTACTGGCGGCCACGCTGGTGGAGTATTTCTTTGAAATCCAGATCGATGGCATCATGGGCGTCTTGATGGCACTTTTCATCCTGTGGACCGGCTACTCCATCATGCGCGACGCAGTGAATTCCATCCTGGGCGCTACCCCGGAGGAAAGCCTCTATGAGGAAATCAAAGAATGCATCCTCGCTTGTCCCGGCGTTTACGGTGTCCACGACCTCATCGTCCATGACTACGGCCCGGAGAACCATTTCGCCACTGCCCACGTGGAGCTTGATAGTTCGCTGAGCCTCGTGCGAAGCCATGAGATTTCCGAGCACGTGATGACCGTGCTTCGCGAAAAACTGCAGGTACAGGCCGTGGTGCACGCCGACCCGAAAGCGGTGTCGAACCCGAAGGAAGAAAAATATCGCCGAGACCTGGAGTCTGCCATTTATCGCACCGGCCTTCCTTTGAATTACCATGATTTCTTTGTCATGGAAAATCACGAAAAAGTCCATTTCTCCTTTGAAATCACACTCCGCGCCCCCTGCAAAGCTTCCGATGAGGAAATCTACGAAGCCATCATCAAAGAACTCCACGCCATCAGCAAAGCGTACCATATCGAAATGATGGTGGATCGCAATTTCATCAGCGGGAAAGTATATGGCGAGTGCGATTGCGAAATGGAGGAATGAAGCGCGCTTCCCTAGTGATACTTATTTTCACGATTCCGCTATGCTATAATGGAAATAATGAAGAAATATTTTTCAGAAAGGAGACGGAAATGAAAAAGCATGAAGATGTGCTGAAAAGGCTTACTCCATTGGTGAGCACTGGCTGAAAAGTACCATGTGAAGGAAATCTATCTCTTTGGCTCCTATGCCAGAGGGGAGGCTGATGAAGAGAGTGATTTCGATTTTCTTGTCTTCGGAGGAGAAGGCTTCAAGCTGACTTACGTCTTGGCTTTGGGAGAAGAACTTCGAGAACTTTTGCAGAAAGATGTGGATATCTTTGAAATCCATGAAGTAAACAAAGATAGCGAATTTTATAAAACGATCATGAAAGAAAAGGTGCTGGTGGCATGAGATATTCTGATCAGCAGAGAATTCAAAAGATTTATGAATACGCCAACCGATTACATCATTACGAATCGGGATGATGTGGGTAAAGGCGATCTGCGCCCTGACTACCGAC
>CAVEMF010000286.1:0-728 GCA_963616715.1 Ruminococcus bromii
AGAAAACCTCCTTTGTAAGGAAATACAAACTCTCTTCTATGGCCTTATTATAAAGGAGGGAGAGAAGCGGGGCAAGGAGGTGTATTAGGGGATAGGGGATAGGGGATAAGAACGTGCTTGCCTGCTATCTCATAGCTTTGAGCGAGGAGCTCGGAGCTTGTGAGCGCGCCCCACGAGACGCTGAAAAGAATATGAAGATGATTGGTGTCTTCATTTTTGCTGGCGTCTTGAATGAGGAGCTTACCAGCTCCAAGCTCCAAGCTCCGTGCTATGACGAAGCAGGTAAGTACGTCCTTATCCCTTATCCCTTATCCCCTATCCCTTTTTCACACAACAAAAAGAGCCGGCTCTATGAGCCGGCTTGAAATGCAGTAATCAGATGTCTCTGTTTACTTTATGAGAACGAAGGCAACGAGTGCAGACATTCATTCTCTTGACCTGTCCGTCAACCAGTACGCGAACTCTCTGGACGTTCGGTTTCCAGGTTCTCTTTGTTTTCAAATGGGAATGGGATACATTGAATCCCGTAGCGGTTCCCTTGCCGCAAACTTCACAATAGTTAGCCATGTGCTACACCTCCTTGCACTTCCGCGATTGCAACATTCATAATATATCACAATTTATTTTTTCGCGCAAGTGTTTTACACGGGCGTATTTAAAGAATTATAATGGGTAAAAAGAGCTGTCATTCCGATTTTAATTCGAGGTGAGTGTTATGAAATTATCCG
>CAVEMF010000286.1:738-3171 GCA_963616715.1 Ruminococcus bromii
GATTGCAACATTCATAATATATCACAATTTATTTTTTCGCGCAAGTGTTTTACATGGGCCTATTTGAAGAATTATAATGGATATAAATAAGGCAATTTCGATTTCATTTCGAGGTGAGTGCTATGAGATTATCCGATTCTGTGCAATATATCAAGGGCGTGGGGCCCGTCTTGGCCCAGAAATTGTTGCGGCTGGGGATTCGGACCGTGGAGGATCTGATTTCCTTCTACCCGAAGCGTTACCAGGATTGGACGAAGGTGACGCCCATGGAAGACATCCGCCCGGACGAGGAGGCGGTGGTGTACGGGGAAATCGTGGGCATGCGGGAGGTGCACCCCAGGCGCCAGATGTCCATCCTGAATGTGATGATTTCCGACGGCACCGGCTCGGTGGTGCTCACCTATTTCAATCAGCCCTGGAAGGCCACGGAATTTCATCGGGGCACCCACGCGCTGGCGTATGGGAAGATCGAGTATGGCTACAATCGCTACCAGATTTCCAATGCGGACATAGAAATCATTGCGCCCGAGGCGCTGCCGTCTTTGCAGAAGTTGGTGCCGGTGTATCCATTGACCGAGGGCATCAAGATCCAGCAGATGCGGAGAATCATCGACGACGCGCTGACCTATGTAGAGGATGTGTACGAAAATTTGCCGGCGGAGACCGTGGCCAGGGAGCATCTCATGGGACGCCTCGAGGCCATGGCGGCCATGCACCATCCGAAGAATTGGAAGGAGCAGCAGGCGGCTAGGCGGCGGATCGCTTTCGAGGAATTGTATTTCATGCAGGCCGGGGTGCTTCTCCTGCGTCGGAAGCGGGAGAAGGGCGCCGAGAGCATCAAGTGCGCACCGTCGGGCCAGTTGGTGGCGAGTGTGCGCGCTCATTTCCCTTTCACCTTGACCGAGGGGCAGGCGTCGGCCTTCCAGGACATCGAGGATGACATGGAAGGGCTGGTGCCCATGAATCGCCTGGTGCAGGGCGACGTGGGGAGCGGCAAGACCGCCGTGGCGGCGCTCTCGCTGGCAAAGATCGTGGAGAACGGATACCAAGGGGCGCTCATGGCGCCGACGGAAGTCTTGGCGGGGCAGCACTACGAGACATTTCAAAATTTTTATAAAGGCCTTCCCATCCGCGTGGCGTACCTCTCGGGGCAGACGAAGACGGCGGAGAGAAATGAAATCCTCCGCGGCCTTCGGGAAGGGGACATCGATGTGCTCATCGGTACCCATGCGCTCATCGAGGACGATGTGGTCTTTGCTCACTTGGGGCTGGTCATCACCGACGAGCAGCATCGCTTCGGCGTGAAGCAGCGAAAGGCGCTGGAGACCAAGGGCGAGTCGCCGCACATCCTCGTCATGACGGCCACGCCGATCCCGCGCACCATGGCACTCTCGGTGTACGGCGACCTGGACGTGTCGGCCATCCGCGGCATGCCGCCGGGCCGCCATCCGGTGAAGACCTATGCCATCGGCAGCGACATGCTGCAACGGGTTTTCAATTTTATGGGCCGAGAAATCACGGCGGGCCACCAGGTCTACGTGGTGTGTCCTTTGGTGGAGAAGAGCGAGAAGCAGGACCTGGCTTCTGCGGTGGCGGTCTTTGAGGATTTCCGTGACCGGATCCTTCCGATGTTCAAGATCGGCCTCGTCCATGGGCGCATGAAAAATAAAGAGAAGGAAGAAGTGATGGAGAGCTTCCACAAAGGCGAAACGAAACTCCTGGTGGCCACGTCGGTCATCGAGGTGGGCGTGAACGTGCCGAATGCTACCATCATGTTCGTCTACGGCGCGGACCGCTTCGGCCTCTCCCAGCTCCACCAGCTCCGCGGCCGCGTGGGCCGCGGCGACGCGCAAGCGTATTGCATCCTCTACTCGGATAACCAAAACGAAGTGACTAGGACCCGCCTCGACCTCATGTGCCAGATCCAAGATGGCTTCCTGCTTTCTGAAAAGGACCTCCTCCTCCGAGGCAGCGGCGAATTCTTCGGCTACCACCAGCACGGCATGCCGGACCTCAAAGCCGCCGACATCGTAAGAGACCTCCCGCTCTTGGAGGAGGCAAGGAAGGAAGCCAAGAAGGCCGTGGATGCGGGCATGGATTTCCAAGAAGAGCTTTCGCATAGGTTTGGAGGGGCGTTCTTTGAGAAATTGTATGAATGACGCTATCGGTTTAGTGATCAGTGATCAGTGATCAGGATCGCATTTGGCTGTAGCGTCAAATGTGACTCGACCGCTAATCGCTGACTATTAAGTCACTAGCCGCAACGAATCTATGTATGCACTAGCGGAAGTCACGTCCTGATCACTAATCACTGACCACTAATTACTAACCAACTGAAGCATTCACGAAACTTAGACAGAAGCCTATCATCTATGATATAATGTTTTAATTGACAGGGCGGAAGTTTCCCTGACATTCCTCTATATATAATAT
>CAVEMF010000287.1:0-3156 GCA_963616715.1 Ruminococcus bromii
TGGAGCACCAGTGTGAATACCGCGGCGCCCGGACACTCGGTTTTCTTCATCCGGAAACTTTCGAAGCTGCACTCCCGATGCACCGGATAATAGCGGCCATTGCAACGCACCGTGGAAGCCCGCCCGCGTTTCAGCGCGCCGTGACATACAGCACATGTCACATACTCCTCCGATTTTGGATTCCAATTCCTCATAGCCCTACCTCACCACCGCCGCCACAGTCAGCGGCACTATAGAATAAAAAAGAAAATCAATGAAATACTTGAATGCAGCTTCCCCGGCCTCATTCCGCCGGAGGGCGGCATAGATGCCCGCCGCCAAGAAATAGGACACAACGCCCAATGCTACATTCAAGTACTCCATTCGTTCTCCTTTTCATTTTTCAAACTGTTCTTCGAACTGTTTCCCGATAGGGATTACCCGCTCCGGATGCTCTCGCCAGTACATCGCCGTGTGCTGACCGTATGCTTGGAGGAATTTCCGCAGCCAATCAGGCCACTCCTCCTTCACTGCCGTCGTAGGAAGCGATAGCACCTTCTGCATCGCCCCTAGGAGCTGGATAAGCCGCGCTCCATTCTCCCGCGGTGCTCCTTCCTCCCCCTTCGTCAAGTCCTCCATAGCGTCCTTGTATGTGATTTCTATCAGGTCGTTCCATGTAGGGATACCGAGCGCCGCTTGGATCGGCACGCCCGCCGGAAAATTCGCCAGCCTCACCGCCACGCGGTAGTACACCATTTCGCGATTCTTTTCCTTCCTGAAATTATCCATCCCCGGATCCTTCACACCTTCTTTAGTCGCCTGCTTGCTGCCTCTCCATCTCTGATAGTTCGCGGCCTCCTCCTGGCAATTCTCGCAGCAATAGCGCCACTTCCTTCCCGCCTCGAACTCCCGCCCGCACCATTTACAAAACTTTACTTCGCCTTCCATCCCATGTCCTCCTCGAATTCATCCAGCACAGCCGCCAACGTGGCGCCTTCTATGATGCTTACGTAGTACGCCCAACTCATTCCATTTTCCTTGTGCTCCTCGGCTTCCTTTACTCTCTCCTCAATGCGCTCTGTCAGCCACTTCCGGAAATCAACGACCATTCCTTCATCAATCATCGTGCCCTCCTAACAGAAGACCACCATCAGAAATACGAAGTCCACCGCGCCCACCACGAAAGCGACCGCAAGCCGCCAGAAGCTCTCCTCCGGCTCCTTGACCTTCTTCACCTTCTTGGCCCTTGCTCCAGCAAGCCGCTTCGCCTGCTCCTCTGCCTTTCTCAGGCCGAATATTTCATAATTAGCATCCATATGCCCCGCCCTTACCATGACTACCTCCTAATTCATCGCCCTCGCTAATATCCCCATCCCTATCGACAGGAAGAGGATAACCACAAATTCCAGCTGCATATAGAAAGCCAGCCGCCGGATCTCTTGGCGTTGTTTCTTCGCTTTCGCTTCCAGGGTCTCGACTTCCGCTTTCAGCTCCTCGGTCTCCTCTTTCAAAGCCATGCACGTGAACCCCAACGTGCCTATCACCTCGAGTGCCTCCCTGCTCATCCGCGCCCCTCCTTGCTGGCGGCGCGGATTATCCGCATCACCGCCGCGCTGCCTTTCGCGCGGCCCTCGCGGAAGCCGATGCCATAATCTTCCGAAGCAGCCGCCCCGCTAATTTTTACTTTCCCGATGCGCCCGATACGCTGAGATAGCACGCCCAAACGCCTCGTGCCTTCATCGCCAATCTCGCCTAGCACTATCATTGCCTGCTCGTAAGCGTCCTGCATGCCCTTGTAATATCCCGCCCTCTTCCTGTCTGGCGTCTCATTGCTCTCGCCTTCGCACGTCACCGCCACAACGGTCAGCTTCCGCACGATTGCGTCTACCTTCTCTTTCGTTATCATAGTGACCTCCCACCTCTTACTCCTGCTCCTGGAGCCTGGATACCTGATTCAGCACGTCCCAGATAGCAAGCGGAGTGCTATCGGCGGTGATGTCCGCCATCTTTGCCATGCCATCGTTAAATACGCACTTCACATAGCGGTCATCGGTGCCAGTCTCGACGACTTCCAAGCTCTTCAGCGGCACACCCGCCACCTGCAGCACCACCCGCAGCAGCGCGAGCGCGTTTCTACGCTGCTCTGCCTCTTCATTGATTTCTTTCCATTTTTTTGCCATAGTGACCTCCAATTTTACTTCACGGGCCATTTTTTCTTTCGGTTCAAAAGCCCCGATTTCTTTTTATTGTCATTTTCGAGCGTTTTGTTATAAAGGTATGCGATCGGCACGCGCGAACGGCGCTTGTAGTTATATATTTTCTCGAGCTGAGCTAGGGTATTTTCCGTCGTAGTAATAGAAGGAAGGAACGTCCCCGCATATTTCCGGAACTGCTCATACAGTATGTCGCTATCTATTTCTTCGGCCTTGAACGCCCATTTAATGACCTTGAGTAAGGAACTCCAATTCCCTTGGATCATCGGCTTAAACTTCACATATTGCCCGATATAGCGCAGCGTATCTCTCCAGTAGCCATCACGGATTTCGAACGTTCCTCTCTCGATACATGTTGATCTGTCCGGAGCGATATTTCCTGTGAGGACGCTAATGACTACATCTTGGGAAATGCTGTCGGCGAATTCTTCTATGGCGCCGAGCAACACTTGATAGTGCGGATACCCGCGTTTCGCGTAACTCTTGATATAATCAATCTTGTGCCAACGATCCTGATTAATGTTCATGCTGATACATTCTTTAATCCCGACCCCATTAACGATGAGGTAATAGACAGGAAGATGAAGCCGGGTCAGGGCCTCTAGGCGCCCCTGGCCATCAATGATTTCCATCTTTTCATTCACGATGATTGGATTTACTACATACCCGACCGCCTTGATGCTAGCGATGATCTTTCTGACCCTGTTTTCTCCTACATCTCGGTTCCCTTCCAGCGTGCGGAATTTCGAGTAATCCCGCGTTTTTTGTACGACGTACGGATTCTCCATTGAAAAAATCTCCTCTTTTGATAAAATAAGGAGGAAGGCATGTCCTCCAATTTGACCTATAGACATGTTACGTAGAAGCGCCGTGTGCTAGACGGCGCTTTTTGCATGCCTGAAGTTTCACGGTGACCTCCTAAATCACGCCCGAAGCAGTGCCTTAAACTGCTCGCGATAATCAT
>CAVEMF010000288.1:0-3152 GCA_963616715.1 Ruminococcus bromii
GGCGCTTTTTAATTTGTGCGCCGTACTACCACTCCTCCCTCCTCACTCCTCACTATCAGGTGTGCGCGTCCTGATCACTGACCACTGATCACTGACCGCTAATAAAAACGAAATGCGTCCCCGCTGCCATCCGAAACTAGAGAGGCTCTCGTCCATTTAGAAATAAAAAATTTTATTTCTAAAATTTTTCTTTGAGTGTAAGGAATTGATGGAAGTATCCTTATTTTTATGGTAAACTGAAACAAAAAAATGAAATGCTCATCATTGGGCTTGGAGTATAGAAGAGAGTAAAGCCTCCGGGGAATTTGTGGGGGTCACATAGGGAATGAGGGGATTCTATGAAATTATCCGAAAAAATATCTGACGCAGCAGGGAAAATGTCACCGCGCAAGCTGATCCTGATCTGCGCTTTTTTGGCGCTCATGATTTTTATCATCCTCTATAGCTTTTTGTCGGCCATGGTGGGCGAGAAAAAAGAAGAGGCGCCGAAGCCTGAAGGCAAGGCGGTCATCGAAGCGGCTGCTGACATCCCGGCGCATACCGTGATCACCGAAGAGATGATTCACGCTACCTTGGTACCGGATAGCTTGGTACCCCAGGGTGCTGTGACTGATAAGAAATTGGTGATCGGAAAGCCAGCCGGCGTGACGATCCTCGCCGGCGATGTGATCACCTCTCGCAAGCTGGACGCCTCCGGGGCGGCCGGATTCAAAGGGCTCATCCCCAAGGGCATGCGTGCTATTTCCTTTGGGGTCAATGACATCACCGGTGTGGCTGGCTTTGCGAAGCCCGGTGACAAGGTGGACATCCTTCTCATCGGAAGTCAGACCGACCAGGACCGCATCACTTCGAAGCTCCTTCTGAAGGATGTGCTGCTTCTGGCCATCAATAAGACCAGCATGGCACCGCAGGCGCCAAAGAATGAAGAAAAGAAAGATGGCGAAGCGGCAAAGAAAGCCCCAAGCCAGCCGGTGAATACCGGCACCCCGTCGGTAGCGACGGTGGCGCTCACGCCATATGATGCAGCGAAGCTCACCGCCTCTCTCCAGATCGGCCAGCTGCAGCTCATGCTTCGTCCGGCGGATCAGAAGGGTGAGACCGACTCGGTGGCCTACTACGTGATCCCGCTGCCGAAGGCCCAAGCGCCAGTCTATAGCGCGCCGCCGCAAGGACAGGCACCGGCCGTTTCCGTTTATAGCACACCGGGCAATACCGGCATTGAAGTTATTCGTGGTACCAGTGTAAGCAGGGGGAATTAAGATGAAGTACATGAAGAAACAAATCGGACTCCTCCTGGCCGCTTGCATGCTTGGCGGCTCTGCGTGGGCAGCCCAGCCGGTGCAGGTGTCTTTGAACGAATCGAAATACATGGAAGCTCCGGGCATCACCCGCATGGCCGTGGGAAATCCGGCCATCGCTGATGTGCAGCTCCTCTCTTCGGGAGATTACCTCTTGGTGGGCAAGCAGACCGGCAGCACCTCCCTCATCGTGTGGTCCAGTAAGGGACGACTCGAGTACAATGTCTATGTCTCCGGCGACGACCAGGGCATGGCCAGCGCTATCAAGAGTGCTATCGGCTACCCAGGCGTGTCCGTGCAGATGATGAATGGCAAAGTGCTCCTCCGCGGCACCGTGGAGAACCAGTACGAGCATGACACCGCCGTGAAAATGGCGCAGCTCTACCTGGGCGAAAGCTCCTCTAGTGAAAGTGGTGGAAGCGGCAATGTGGTGGATCTTCTCGAAATGGCACACCCCAGCCAGATTCGTTTGGAAGCACAGATCATTGAAATCAGTGCGAAAGATAGCAAGAATTTAGGCATCCAGTACTGGTCTGCTAGTCCCGATGACTCCAGCGACGATAGCGGTATCAGTGTAGGCACCGCCGGCCTTTTCTATGGTGGCGAGGATTTCAAGACCAACCGCGGAAGTGGCGGATGGTTCGGTAATCATATTTCCTCTATCAATGCGACCTTACAAGCTCTCATCAATAACGGCAAGGCCCGCATCCTCTCTCGTCCATCCATCACCACCATGAGCGGCGAGACGGCGAATATCTTGATCGGCGGTCGTATTCCGATCCCGATTTCTCAAGATGGTGACGTGACCATTGAGTACAAAGAGTACGGTATCAAGCTCAATATCGAGCCGAAGGTAGACTCTGAAAATAAAATCACTTCCAAGGTCCATGCAGAAGTATCTACCTTGGACTATAGCCACGGCGTGAAGATCGACTCCTTCGAAGTGCCCGGCATCGCGTCCCGCGAAGCCGATGCAGTGGTGAATGTGCACTCCGGCATGACCATGGCCATCGGTGGTCTTCTGAATTCGGAAGACTCGAAGACTGTTTCTAAGATCCCGCTCTTGGGAGACATCCCCATCATCGGTCAATTCTTCCGTCACACCTCGACCACTCGTGACAATAGAGAGCTTATGATCCTCATCACGCCGACAGTGATATCTGATACCACACCGACGCCGATGAGCCAGCGGATGAAAAAGAGCTATGAAATCTCGGAACGCATGTCGAGAAACCGCGAAGATGTGCACACCGCCTATCCGGTAGAACAAGGCACCGATAAGGAAGAACGAGACATCTGGGGCGACAAGCCCGGGGAAGAAGAGGATACGGTGATCCTCGAAGAAAAAGCACCGCCGAAAGAAAAATCCTATCTTCTCAAAGTGAAGGACGAAAGCGGTAAAGACCTTTTCGTACCGCTTTCCGAAGAAGATTATAAAAATCACAAGGAAAATCTCCAGATCGCCGAGAAGAAAAAGTCCGGCACGGAGAAATCCGTTTCCTCTAAGAATAAAAAAGAGGGAATGTCCACCGCCCAGGCCGAGGCCCAAAGAGCCCGCATCCGTGAAGTGATGAATAAGTATTCGGGCTGATAGTGATCAGTGGTCAGTGATTAGTGATCAGGACGCGTTTCCACTACGTGACCTCCTTCCTTTGGAAGGAGGGGGACCGCGAAGTGGTGGAGGTTGGCTCACGCTGAGCTCTCTTCTCTGAAGAGGGGGGGCGCAGGGCGGGTGATGCATTAAGGCTAGCATGCTTACATGCTGAGGCTAAAGTGGATTTGTTACACTAGCCTTACGAGAGTAGACCCTTGGAGAAGGGTCGCGCGATAGCGCCGGATAGAAATGCGCCGAAG
>CAVEMF010000289.1:0-3136 GCA_963616715.1 Ruminococcus bromii
TACGTGGAAGATGATAGCGGACGCGTTTTTGACATCGAAATGCAATGCACCAATGGCAGCGACCAAGAGCTCCCTAAGCGGACGCGGTACTATCAGGGCATGATCGACATGGGGCTGCTTGAAAAAGGCGGCGACTACAGCGACTTGAATCCGTCCTTCATCATTTTTATCTGTACCTTCGACCCCTTCCACAAAGGGCTTCCTATGTATACCTTCCGAAATCGGTGCGTGGAAAGCGAAGGCTTGGAGCTCCGGGATGAAGCCACAAAGCTTTTCCTGAATAGTAAAGGATATAGTGAAACCATAGATCCGGACATTGCCGCTTTTCTCCATTACGTAGATGGGAAAGCTGCGGAAGGACTATTTACAAAAACGGTGGAGCAGGAAGTGCTCCGAGTTAAAGAACATAGAGAAACGAGGCGAGAATATATGACATTAGCTATGGAACTTCGAAGACGAGAAAAGATTAGCCATGAGGAAGGTCGCGTGGAAGGCCGTGACGAAAGGGAAAAAGAAATCATCTTGAATATGGCGTCTATGCAAATGCCGGCAGAAGTAATCGCCAAAGCCGTTTGCAGTACGCCTGAATTCGTAAGAGGTGTGCTTAGTCAGAAGGCATGACACGAGGCAAGAGTATATGACATTAGCTATGGAAATGAAAAGACGAGAAAATATCGTACGTGAGGAGGAAAGAAAAGACATTATATTGAATATGGCGTCCATGCAAACACCGACAGAAGTAATTGCCAAAGCCGTTCGCAGTATACCTGAATTTATAGAAAAAGTTCTTAAACCCAAATCCGCCGCAATTCGTCAGTGATGGCAAGATCGTGAGAGTAAAAAAGCCCCGCCAATTTTCCGACGGGGCTTTTTGCTATGGGAAATGTATGATTCCCTGGCGGAAATCAGAAAAGCATTTGCCGGAAGCCAAATGCGAACCGACTACCGATTACCGACCACCGACTACTCAACCGATAGCGCCAATCCCTACATTTCCCTAGCCACTCCCTCCCCATTTGTGTTAGAATAGACGGGATAAGTGATACCCCCTATGGTATCCGGGAGGTGCGTATGCTAATTCAATGGTTTCCCGGTCATATGACCAAGACGAAGCGGATGATCGAGTCTCATCTGAAAGCGGTGGACGTAGTTGCCGAGCTTTTGGATGCTCGTATTCCTGCGTCCAGTGCGAATCCCATGGTGGAGGAGCTGGTGCAGGGCAAGCCCCGCATCGTCATTCTGAATAAAGCGGACTTGGCGGATCCGAAGGCCACAGACCGCTGGATTTCCTATTACCAGAAAAGAAATATTCCTGTCGTTCCTATGAGCGTAGGGAATAGTAAAAATAAAAAACGTCTCCTGGCTCTGATCCGCGAGACCGCTGAGCCGATGCTGGAGAAGTGGCGCCGAAGAGGCATCAAGAGCCGCTCCGTGCGTCTCATGATCCTTGGCATCCCGAACGTGGGCAAGTCCACCCTCATCAATTTCCTGGCCGGTACCGCAGCCACCCGCACGGCGAATACGCCGGGCCACACCCGCGGCAAGCAGTGGGTGCGCCTCTCCGAAGGCTTAGATCTTTTGGATACACCGGGGGTTCTGTGGCCGAAGTTTGACGACCAGACCGCCGCGCTTCGCCTGGCGGCTACCGGTGCTATCGCCGGTGATGTATTCAATGCCGATGAAGTGGTGCCGGCGCTTTTGGCGTCCTTGGCCGAGACCGCGCCTTGGGTACTCCAGGAGAAATACAATATCGAAGACGTGAACCAGGACCCGCAGCTGCTTCTGGAAGCGGCCGGCCGTCGTCGCGGTTGCCTCCTCCCGGGCGGTGCCATTGACTATGACCGCGCAGAGATGGTAGTGCTTCGCGATTTCCGCGATGGCAAGCTGGGGAAGGTGACCCTGGACCCGCTGCCAGAGAAGTGAGGCGGCTATGAAGATTTCTGAAATACGAGACATCCTGAAGGCTGACGATGTGCCAGAAGAAATAATGAAGGAAATCCTTGCCGATGAGCGAAAGGGCGCGAAAGCCCTGGTAGCTTCCTATATGAGGCGCCTGCAGCGTGAGAGTGAGGAGCGCCTCCGCGTGGAGTCCATGTACGATGTGGAGAGCCATTTCTACAAGGAAGGCATAAACCTCATCGCCGGCATCGACGAAGTGGGAAGGGGCCCTCTGGCGGGACCGGTGACCGTAGCAGCGGTGATCCTGCCGCCCCATTGGTATTGCAAAGGGCTGAATGATTCGAAAAAAGTATCACCCAAGCATCGCGAGGAAATCGCAGCGAAGATTTATGAAAGTGCGGTAGATATTTCCATCGTCAGTCTGCCGTCCGAGGAAATCGACGCGCTGAATATTTACGAAGCCACCATGATGGCCATGTATGAGGCAGTGAAGAATCTCTCCGTGCAGCCCGAGGCGGTGGTAGTCGACGCCATGCCGCTTCACTTCAACTGTCCCACAGAGTCCCTGATTCACGGTGACGCCCGGAGCGCCTCCATCGCCGCGGCCTCCATCGTGGCCAAGGTCTACCGAGACCAGCTCATGGACGACTACGATAAAGAATATCCCGGCTACGGATTTGCGCAAAATAAAGGCTACGGTACCGCAGAGCATATCGAAGCCATCAGAAATCTAGGCATCACGCCCATTCATCGAAAGAGCTTCGAACCGGTGAAGAGCATGGTGCTGGGACAGTAGGTTTGAGGGCGTACTGCTTGAGTGACAAATGGTGCGCCGCATCCAATTAAAAAGCGGCGCATATATAATGGCGAAGCCCACTATTTTTACCCCCTTCCTTTGGAAGGGGGAGGGCCCGAAGGGCGGGGGTTAACCGAGCCGTAGGCGAGGAAGAAGGGCGAAGCCCACCGCTTTTACCCCCTTCTTCAGGAAGTAGCAATGCCGTTAAGTTAAGAATTTTATGCTGAAGGTTTGCCTATATTTGTTAGTCTAGCCTTACGTGAGTAGACCCTTGGAGAAGGGTCGCCCGATAGGGCCGGATAGAAATGCGCCGTAGGCGCATACTCAGCAGTAGCGGAAAGCATGCCGATGTTTTCGTACAATTTGGCGTGATTCCGCTAGTGCGAGTTGTGCCTCTTACGAGGCACTTCTATCCTCCGCTATCGCGCGCCCCTTCTCCAA
>CAVEMF010000290.1:0-369 GCA_963616715.1 Ruminococcus bromii
CCAGAGGACCTCTCCATGACCCAGCCCATTGAGCGACGGATTGATAGAAATAATTAGTGGTGATGTCGCCGGTGCATACATAGAGATGCCCAGGCTATCATCATAGTAGTCGGTAATCGGTGGTCGGTAGTCGGTTCGCATTTGACGTCGATTCACAAATACAGATGATACTGATATATATGGATAGTGTCAAAAGCGCCCCGACCACCGACTACTTCGCCGATAGAGGTCTCGGCGTGAATGAGAAAGCAGCTAAATGTGGCCCGACTACCGACTACTGACCACCGAATACTAAAACCAATAGCGCCTAAACGAGGTACTTTATGACCAAAACCGAAAATACCGAAAAGGGAGAGGTGACCTATACTT
>CAVEMF010000290.1:422-3053 GCA_963616715.1 Ruminococcus bromii
CCTATACTTTCTCCCAAAACGAAATCAAAAAAGTGAAGCTTGGCCTCTCTGTAGGCGCCGGGCTTTTGGTTCTCTCCCTGGGGACTGCGGTGTATGCGGCGGCCTCCATGGGATCTCTTCGCGCGGAGAATCAGCTATACCAAGGGCAGCTCCAGATGGCGGAGGAGAAGATGAGGACTTTGGAAGAGAAATCCAAAACCATCGAGACCCTGTCGAGCCAGCTGCAGGACATGGTGAAGGCCAGCCAGCCGGCGCCGGTGATGAGCACAAGCACTGCCGGCGGCCAGGGCGGCGCCTCCACGGTGCCGGATAAAGCAAAGCGCGTGTCTCCTAAGGATCACAAGAAGACCGAAGCCGCTGAGCACATGGAAAATCCCGGCGAGCTTTTGAAAGCCATGCGCCAGCTGGATACGAAGCTGGACAGCCAGATCAAACTCATGGTGACCCTGCGCAACCAGCTTTTGAGCAATAGCTACCAGATTTCCGGCAGCTTCTTCAAAGCCAGCAGCACCACGCCGGACATCTGGCCGGTGAGAGGAACGATTTCCAGCACCTACGGCTTCCGCGAAAGCCCCGGCGGCATCGGCTCCACCTACCATGAAGGCATCGACATCGCGGCGAACTACGGCGTCCCTGTCACCGCCACTGCCTCCGGCGTCGTCACCCAGGCCACCTGGATGGACGGCTACGGGTACCTGGTGGAAATCAAACACGAAGGCGGCGTGGTCACCCGCTACGGCCACAACTCCGCCCTCCTCGTCACCCCGGGCCAGGAGGTAGAGCAAGGCACCACCGTGGCCCTCGTGGGCAGTACGGGAAATAGCACCGGCCCCCACTGCCACTACGAAGTCCGCATCAACGGCACCGCCGTGGACCCGACGTATTTCCTGCCAAATAACTTTTAAAAACGCTGGAGGTTTTAGTGATCAGTGATTAGTGATCAGTGATTAGGGCGCAACAACGTGCCGCTTTCCGCTATCGGTTTAGTAATCAGTGATTAGTGGTCAGTGATTGGGACGCATTTGACATCAGTGCATACATACAGGTAATACCACTATGTGTGAATGGTGTCAAACGCGCCCTGATCACTGACTACTAATCACTGATCACTAAACCGATAGCGGAAAATGGACAAGTGGCACAAGCCGTTAAACGCGCCCTGATCACTGATCACTAATCACTGATCACTATCCCCCTAGCGTTTTTTTCATGCTTTCCCTATAATAAAAAGCAAATCACTGAAAGGGCGGTAGAGATCATGGCGGATGTGAAAGACGCAGAGAAATTATTATTAGCCGGAGAATTTGCGAAGACCTTCGCGCTGCTCCGCGTGATAACCAAAGAAGAAAAGAGTGGAAGAGCCTTGTACCTTATGGGGCTCTTTTATCTGTATGGGATTTTCGTCACCAAAGACGACGACATTTTCCTGGAGTACATGGACAAAGCCTACGCTGCCGGCGAGGGACTGGCCGAGCTCTACATGCTCTCGTCCCGAAGCGGCGGCGCGGACAAGGAAGCGTATCGCAAATGGATGAAGAAAATCCGCGGCGCCAAATATGAAGACGACCCCTTTGCCATGCACCAGATCGGCATGTCTTACGAGAAGGGCCTGGCCACCGAGACGGATTTGGAAAAAGCGCTCACATGGCATGAGAAGGCAGCGGCCAAGGGCCTCGTCATGGCCATGACCGATGCGGGAAACATATATATGAATCGCGATTTCCCAGGCTACGATGCCAAGAAGGCCTACGGCTATTTCCTAGAGGGCGCGGCCAAGGGCTACCACGAAGCGGAGGCCCACCTGGCGGACTGCTTCTATTGCGGCATCGGCACTGAGGCCGACGAGAAGAAAGCCATCGTGTGCTTTGAGCGGGCGGCGGAGCATGGAAATAGCGAAGCCTGCGATGCGCTAGGGACCCTCTACGTGCTGGGCAATGGCGTTCCGGCGGATACAGAGAAAGCGTTCCACTATTTCCGTGAGGGCGCCGAACGAGGCTCAGCGGTCTGCTATTTCAAATGGGGCGACTGCTATTTCTACGGCCGCGGTACGGACATCGATTATAAAAAAGCCATGGCGCTTTACGAAAAATCCTGGGAGCTTGGCTATACGAGAGCCGCCAGCGCCATCGGCATGCTCCATCTCATGGGCACCGCCGGCCCCAAGGATCCTAGTCTTGCGTTGGAGTGGCTGGAGAAGGCCGCCGACGCCGGCGACATCGACGGCATGACCTACCTGGGGAAATGCTACGCTGAGGGCATCGGCACAAGAAAAGATACCGCCCTCGCCAAGCGCTACCTCCATGCCGCCGCCCATGGCGGGCAGGTGGAAGCCATGTCCCTCTTGGGCGAAATCGCTCTGATGGAGCGCGAAGAAGCCGCGGCGCTCTCCCATTTCCAAAAAGCCGCCGCCTATGGCTACACCCGGGCCGAAAATTTCCTCGCCATCTGCTACGCCCAAGGCATCGGCACCCCTAGAAACCTCCGCGCCGCGGAAGAGTGGTTTAGAAAAAGCGAAGCCGCCGGGAATCCCGACGCGAAGCGGCTCATGAAAGAGTATCTGGGAGTGTGAATTAGTGAGGAGTGAGGAGTGAGGAGTGGTGGTGCGGCGCACAAATTAAGAAGCGCCGCAAG
>CAVEMF010000291.1:0-3010 GCA_963616715.1 Ruminococcus bromii
CTTCCTGATTTGTGCGCCGCACCTCCCCCTGCCCCCTGCCCCCTGACCCTTGTCCCCTTACTCGCAAGCGGCTATCCTTCTAAATCAAGGGGGAACCGGGTAAGAAATATCATGGGAACCTATTAACAAATCTTCGATGTGGTGCTATAATAGTCTCATACATGGGGCTATAGCTCAGTTGGTTAGAGCGCTTCGCTCACATCGAAGAGGTCTCCGGTTCGAACCCAGATAGTCCCACCACATAGAAACACCTGCATGCAAAAGCGTGTGGGTGTTTTTCATTTGCTTTTTCCGCGTTCATCCTGTATAATAAATTCCATCACATGGGGTTATAGCTCAGCTGGTTAGAGCGCTTCGTTGACATCGAAGAGGTCTTTGGTTCGAATCCAAATAGTCCCACCAAAAGGAAAACGTCTCATCAGGAGGCGTTTTTTATTTTGCATTTTTAGAAATCCCGGGTGTGCCCCCTTTTCATTTGATTCACGTGTGCTATAATCAAAGTCATATCATGAACACAAGAAACTCGCCGACCGGCGGGTTTTGTTGCTTTATCCTATTACGTTTGAAAGTATGCCGCTTGAGTGACAAATGGAGCGTGAACGTTTTTCGGAAATGGGTCATGGGTCAAGGGTCATGGGTCAAAAGGGGGGGTACGCCGAACAAATTATAAAGCGGCGCATATATAAGTGCGAAGCCCACCGATTTCACCCACTTCCTCTGGAAGGCAATGCTATTGAGTTAAGGATTTTATGCTGAGGGTTAGCATAGATTTGTTAGTCTGGCCCTACGTGAGTAGACCCTTGGAGAAGGGTCGCGCGATAGCGCCGGATAGAAATGCGCCAAAGGCGCATGCTCAGCAGTAGCGGTAAGCATGCTAACTGACACGATTGCTTTCCCACATCGTCATCCTGAGCGAAGGCGAAGGATCTATTTACCGATAGCGGGATGAATACCAAGCTGCGTCAGAAGCTAAACGCGCCCTGACTACCGACCACCGACCACCGACTACGTAGTCTCCAGCATTCCTCGGCTATAAGCCGCAATATATTTCACACAGTATTCCTTACCTAGGCGGTGATGACTCATGAAACTCATTGCGATCTTTCTTGTCCTTATAGCGGGCATCATGTGGGCGGGCTGCGGGCTGGCGGCGCAGGATTTCTTTGCGAAGAGCTCCTTAGACGCCATGGACCTCACGGTGTTCCGCATGTTTTGCGCCGGCGGCATCATGCTGGGCTTCACCTTGGCGAAGCGCAAGCTGGGGGAGGGGCTTCGGGCTTTGGAGAAGCGGCCCTTCCTTTGGCTCGAGCTTACCTTTTATGGCGTCGTCGGGCTCATGCTGATGCACTACACCTATTTCGCCTCCATCGCTGCAGGGAATGCAGCTGCGGCCACGGTGATCCAGTACACTTGCCCGGCGCTGGTGATTCTTTGGATTTCCCTTGCCCATCGGCGGTTCCCGTCCTTAGGAGAAGCGTCCTCGGTCCTCTTGGCGGTGGTAGGGGTCTTCCTCTTGGTCACCGGTGGGGATTTGTCGCGGCTCTCGGTGCCGGCGGACTGCGTGTATCTGGGACTCGCTTCGGCGGCCTTCTTTGCGGTGTGCTGCATCTACCCGAAGCATCTCATCGGGGAAATCGACAATTCCCTGGTCCTTGCCATCGGTATGTTCACCGGTGCCATCGCCGCCTTCGTGGTGGACCCTTTGGGAGACTTCTCCGGATTTTTTAAAGAAGAAGTGCTCTTCGATGTGGTGTGGATCGTGGTGTGCGGCACCGCCGTAGCTTTCACATGCTACAATGCCGGACTTCGCTATATGAGCGAGTCCCAGGCATCCGTGACGGCCACCGTGGAGCCGGCGGTGTCGGTGGTCGCGTCCTATTTCCTTTTCGGCACCCACTTCGGGTCTTGGCAAGGATTGGGCATCCTTTTGGTTCTCCTGGCCATTGCAGCGCCGGGATTGTTGGATAGAAAGAAGTAAAATGGGAAAATGAATGGTTCTTCGAATATTTCAGCGATTTTGATGGTAGTATGCGCCGGCATCATGTGGGCCGGCAGCGGCATCGGGGCGCAGAATTTCTTCGAGCATTGCTCCATGAATGCCATGGAGCTTACTGCCTTTCGCATGATGGCGGCGGGATTTATTTTGATCGGTGTGACATTGTGGCAGGGGCAAATGAAGCCGAGCCTTGCCATCCTTCGAAAGAAACCGAAGCTTTGGATCGACATAGCCATCTACGCGGTGGTGGGGCTCATGCTCATGCACTACACCTACTTCGAAGCCATCGCTTACGGAAACGCGGCCACTGCCACTGTGATCCTCTACAGCTGTCCGGCCATGGTGATTTGCTACAACGCCATTCGCCACAGAAAGCTGCCGTCTATGGGAGAAATATTGACGGTGATCCTTGCCACCGGAGGCACCTTCCTCTTGGTCACCGGCGGCGACCCGTCGAAGCTCAGCGTCTCCTTCATCTGCGTGGCGCTGTCCCTTTTCAATGGTGTGGTTTATTCCTTTGCTTCCATGTACCCTAAGCACATTTTCTTGCAGGTGAATAAGACTTTTGTCCTGGCAGTGAGCATGATCATCGGCGCCTTCGCCTGCTGGATCTTCGAGCCCCATATGAATTGGCTCGCCTTCTTCGATCCGGAAATCTTCTGGGGCGTGGCCTGGATCGTCGTCTTCGGCACTGTCACCGCATTCCTTCTCTACAACACCGGCCTCATGTACATCTCGCCCCAGCAGGCCTTGATCACCGCCGCCAGCGAACCGGCGGCTTCGGTCATCCTCTCCTGCTTCATCTTCCATATGAGCTTCGTGGGCCTTCAAGTGGTAGGCATCGCCATGGTCATCCTGGCCATCATGACCCCGGCAGTGGATTTCAAAAAAATATTTGCGAAATAAGCGAGGCGCGGTAGGCGCCTCTTTTCTTTTGGTAGTCGGTTACCCTAGGGAAGTACTGATTAAATCGCTTTTCATCTGAATTTCTGGCCCAATGGCGCAATACTTCGT
>CAVEMF010000292.1:0-2997 GCA_963616715.1 Ruminococcus bromii
ATTGAATGCAAATCACAAAAATCAGCCCTTCAAATAGCCGCTTTTGTTCGGCTTTTACTGAAAAGTTTTATTTCTTGTGGTATAATGATTTGGTTATGTGAGTGTGTAAACGATTCACAGAAAAGAATATCCACCGATGATGGCGGCGTGGCAGGAATGGGAGCTCCCTTTTGGTTTAGAGCGCCTCGACGAAGGATTCGTTGGATGATTTCCCAATCAAGGAGGAAGATGGATTGGAAACAAAACGTGATTTTATCTGGAAGATGGGCGGCCAGCAGGGACAGGGCGTCGAATCCTGCGGCGAAATCCTGGGACGTGTACTGGCACAGGAAGGGTACTCTCTCTTCAGCCAGCGTCTCTTCGCATCCCGTATCAAAGGCGGCCATACCACCATCGCTCTTCGTATCGCTACGAAGGAAGTCGCTACCATTGGCGAACATGTAGACTGCCTGGTGGCTCTGGATCAGGAAACCATTGATATCCACGGCAAGGAAGTGCCGGCTGGCGGCGTCATCATCGCCGATGCGGCATTCCGTCCGAAATTCGAAGCACACAGCGGCGTGATTTCCCTGGCTCTCCCGATCACCGAGATGGCTAAGAAATACGGCAGCATGCAGATGAAAAATATCGCAGCCCTGGGCATGAGCGCCGGCGTTCTCGGATTCCCGGAAACCCCGTTCTACGGCTTCATCGCTGACCGTTTCGCTAAGAAGGGCGAAGCTGTGATTTCCAAGAACAAGGAAATCTTCAAGGAAGGCTATGACACTGCCATCGCTGAAATGAAGGGCGTAAACCTGGGCCAGCTGGCAACTCCGCCCAAGAAAGACCAGCTCTATCTCTTGGGCAATGAAGCAGCCGCTCTTGGCGCCGTTTCCGCCGGCTCCCGTTTCATGGCTTCCTACCCGATTACCCCGGCTACGGAAATCATGGAATACATGATCAAAGTCATCCACAAGATCCATGGCACCGTGGTGCAGACGGAAGACGAACTCTCCTCCTGCATGATGGCTATGGGCGGCGGCTATGCCGGCGTTCGTGCCTTCACCGCTACCTCCGGCCCAGGGCTCTCCCTGATGGCGGAATCCATTTCCATGGCAGCCGTCGCAGAAATCCCGGTCGTCATCATCGACGTCATGCGTGCCGGCCCATCCACCGGTATGGCCACCAAAGTAGAACAGAGTGACATCCGCTACGCTATCGGCTCCGGCCACGGCGATGCTGAAAAGATCGTCCTCGCTGCTGCTTCTATCGAAGACTGCTACTACATCACCCAGGAAGCATTCAACCTGGCTGAACAGTTCCAGACTCCGGTCATCGTTCTCTCCGACCTGCAGTTCGGCATGTGCAAACAGTCCGTACCGGCATTCGACCTGGACCGTGTAGGCATCAACCGCGGCAAGCTTTTGACCGAAGGTCTCCCGGAACTGGACATGAAGAAGAAAGACTATTTCCACCGCTTCGAAGACACCGAAGATGGCATCTCCCCGAGAACCATCCCCGGCGTGAAGAACGGCATGTTCCTCTCCACCGGCCTGGAACACAATGTGTACGGCAAACCGGCGGAAGGCGTGGGCGACCGCGTGATGGAAATGGAAAAACGCCACAGAAAATTTGCCGGCGTAGAAAAGGCCATGCAGCCATTCTTCGTTTCCCATGAAGAAACCGACTGCGACCTCCTCCTCATCGGCGTCACCTCCACCGGCGGCGCTATCGACGAAGCTCGCGAAGCCCTCGAAGCCGAAGGCAAGAAGGTAAACCACCTGCAGCTCCGTCTGCTTTCCCCATTCCCCACAGAATCCCTCCGTCCATACATCGAAGGGGCCAAGAAAGTTCTCATCGTAGAAGAAGACCTGACTGCACAGCTCCACGAACTTTTCGCCATCCACTTCAGCTGCCACGAAAAGCTCCTCTCCTGCCTGCAGTATGACGGCACCCCATTCACCGCTTCTACTATCGTGAACAAAGCCAAGGAGGTTTTCTAAGATGGCATCACCACGCGACTATAAAAATACAATTGTACCGAACTGGTGCCCCGGCTGCGGCGACTACGGCATTCAGAATGCCATCAGCGCCGTTTGCGCGAAAAAAGGCTGGGCCAATGAAGACATCGCTCTGATTTCCGGTATCGGCTGCTCCTCCCGTATCGGCGGCTACCAGTACTGCTACGGCTCCCACACCACCCACGGACGCGCCCTTCCCTTCGCCCAGGGCATCAAATGCGCAAACAAAGACATCCATATGATCGTCTGCTCCGGCGACGGCGACTCCTACGCCATCGGCCTCGGCCATGCTATGCATGCGATGAAAAGAAATATGGACATCACCTACCTGGTATTTGACAACCAGGTATACGGCCTCACCAAAGGCCAGACCTCCCCGGCATCCTCCCAGGGCTTCGTCACCAAGACCACCCCGGACGGAAACCCCATGACTCCCCTCGATGCACCGGCCATGGCCATCGCAGCCGGCGCTACCTTCGTAGCCCAGGCTTACGCTATCGACGGCAAGAGCCTCATGGACATCATCGAAAAAGCGGTGGATCACAAAGGATTCTCCTATGTAAACATCTTCACTCCCTGCGTCACCTTCAACCACTTCAACACCGTGGAATGGTACAATGAGCACCTGAAGAAAATTGAAGACGTCCGCGAAAACTATGATCCTTCCAGCAAGGCCGACGCGTTCCACCTCCTCGCTGAAACCGATAGCCTCGTCACCGGCGTCATTTACGAAGAAACCGGCGCGATCCCCTTCGGCGAAATCGTCCCCTCCAAAGACGTACGCCTCACCGACCACGTGGAAAAACTGTCCAAAGAACTCTTTGAAGACCTGTGCAAGGAATTTAGATAAGAGCTAACCTCTAGGGGCTAGACCATCTATCTCCTTCCAGAGGAAGGAGGTAAAAAAGGAAAGGGCCTTCCACAGGAAGGCCCCACCTTTATATTTTCCTATTTCCCCGTTGTAAAAAAAGGAGCAGAACACATTATGTCATCGGAT
>CAVEMF010000293.1:0-2991 GCA_963616715.1 Ruminococcus bromii
GTGGTGCGGCGCACAAATTAAGAAGCGCCGCAAAATTTTAAAACAGGAATTACAGCAAAGGATTTATGCTGTGGTTTGCGGCAAATTTGTTGCAGTGGCCTTAAGAGAGTAGACCCTTGGAGAAGGGTCGCCCGATAGGGCCAGATAGAAATGCGCCGTAGGCGCATAATCAGCAATAGCCCTAAGCATGCTGATTATGCGGAAAATTTTGCATGATTTCGCTAGTGCTGGTTGTGCCTCTAGCGAGGCACGTCTATCCTCCGCTATCGCGCGCCCCTTCTCCAAGGGGCTACACCTTACCGCTAGCGTAAAGTAATTATTTTACCTGCTGGTATTTATATTCCTTACCTGATTTTAAAACTTGCGCCGCTTTCAACTTTGATGCGGCGCACCTTCACTCCTCACTCCTCACTTGCCAGAGATTTACCGCCTTCCTGTCATTCATTTCAATCCCGCACCTCCACCACGTCCCCCTCTTCCTTCCTTGGGAGTCGGTAGGAGGGGCGGGCGGGGTAGCCGAAGGACATGGCGAGGATCATTTCGCCTTTGCCGATCCATTGGGTGAGCTGGTCGTAGGCGAAGAAGACGTTTCCGATCCACAGGCTCCCGATGCCGCGGTCGGTGGCTTCTAAGGCCATGTTCTCGGCGGCGGCGCCGATGGCTTGGACGTCGCTCATTTCGTGGACTTTTTCTTCGATGGTCCAGTCTTCTTTGATGGAGCGGCCGGTGGGATTCACGACGAGCACCGTCACCGGCGCTTCGCTCATGCACTGCATGGTGAAGCGGGCATTTGCCAAGAGCTCGCGGTTCGCCGGGAGGATCCCTTCGCCTTTTTCCGAGCGCTCGATGCCTTCTTCCATGAGGGAAATCAGATATTTCTTACTCTCGCCTTTGACGACGATGAATTTCCAAGGCTGCCGGTTCTTAGGCGACGGCGCCCACATGCCGGCCCGGAGGATTTCTCTCATGTCCGCCTCGGAGATGGGGTCTTTGGTGAAAAAGCGCACGCTGCGCCTTTGGGAAATGATGGGGTTCATGAGTGTAGGTCCTTTCACGGTATTGGTTTAGTGATCAGTGATCAGTGATTAGTGATCAGGACGCATTTAGCGCCAGTGCATACTTGGAGATGATACCGCTATCAGTTTTAGGGGTCAGTGATCAGTAGTCAGTGATCAGGGCGCATTTGACGCCATTCACACATAGTGGTATCACCTGTATGTATGCACTGGTGTCAAATGCAGCCCAATCACTGACCCCTGATCACTGACTACTAATCACTGATCACTAAATCAATAGCGCAAAGTAGCACCAACTCACGCCCTGATCACTGACTACTAATCACTGATCACTAATCTCCAGCGTCAATCTCTCCACTTACCTTCCCACAGCATCTGATTGTATTTCTGCTGATAATACTCGGCTTTCTTTTTCTCCATCCAGAAGTCGCGGTCGTCGCAGATGGCCAGCATTTCGTCTACCATGTCCTCGGCGCGGGTGGGCTGCACATGCTTTAGGTAGGTGATCATGCGGGTGAGGGCCTTCTCGGTGCCAAGGTTTGCGGCCATGAGGGCGCCAAGATCTGCGGGAAATCCGCGGTCTACGGTGAGGCGGATGAGTTCGTCTTTGAGTTGGTCTAATCGGGTCATGGGGGATGGGTCCTTCCCAATGGGAAAGCAGGAATCACGAGGGTGTAGTGAGGAGTGAGGAGTGAGGAGTTGTGGTGCGGCGCACAAATTAAGAAGCGCCGCAAGCTTAGAAAGTCAGCGCGTCTACCTGCTTCCCCATAGCTTTGAGCTGTGAGGAAGCAAGCACGCGGATTCTATTTCAAAACTCGCGCCGCTTTATGAATTG
Source organism: Ruminococcus bromii (assembly GCA_963616715.1). Classification (GTDB taxonomy): domain Bacteria; phylum Bacillota; class Negativicutes; order Veillonellales; family Dialisteraceae; genus Dialister. The sequence goes on from CAVEMF010000293.1 coordinate 1,852, forward strand.
TGCGGCGCACCTTCACTCCTCACTCCTCACTCCTAACTCCTAACTTTCATCACAAGCCTTATTTCTAACCACTAAATCCCCGAGCCAACACTCGGGGATTTGATTTCATAGCATATTCTTTTTCCAAAGGATGAAGGTGGCCACCAAGGTGAGGAGGAGGCCGGCGGCGATGACGCCTAGGAAGCCGAATTCCGACTGCGCCAAGGGGACGGGGACGTTCACGCCCCAGAGGCTGTAGATCAAGGTGGGGATGGCCAGGATAATGGTGACCGATGTCAAGAATTTCATGATCTGAGACAGGCGGTTCGAAATGATGGAAGAGAAGGAGTCCATCATGGACATCAAAATGTTGGTATAGATTTCCGCCATTTCCAATGCCTGCTTATTTTCGATGATGACATCTTCCAGAAGGTCTTCGTCTTCCTCGTACATTTTGAGGAGCGAGTGAAGCGGGCTATTTCTAAGACGCATGAGGCGCTCCATCACGTTTTCGTTGGCGTGCAAGGCGAAGTTGAAGTAGGTCAGAGATTTCTGCAATTCCAGCAGGCGGAAAAGTTCTTTGTTCTGCATGGACTTCTTCACCTGGGTCTCGATGACGTCGGTTTGCTTGTAGATTTGCTGCAGGAAATACAAGAATGATGAGGACGCTTGCGAAAGGATCTGGAAGAGGAAACGGGTCTTCTTGTAGGTCTGGAAGGAGGTGAAGGAATTGTTCAGGAATTTCTGGATCACCGTATTGTTTTCCAGGCACACCGTAATGAAATACTGGCGGGTAATGAAGATGCCCAGCGGCAGCGCGTCGTAGGCGTCGGTCTCTAAGACTACCGGGGTATTCACGACGACGAAAATGTAATCGTCTTCCATCTCCACATGGGAGCGTTCTTCTCTATCCAGTGCGGTCTGCAAAGAGTCTACCGGCACGCCGGTGAGCTCACCAATTCTCACCAATTCTTCCAAAGTCGGGGCCGCCGCGTTGATCCAAGATCCCTTTTCCAATTGCTCTAGCGGCACTCCGCAGAGTATGTGATTTTCGTTGTGTTTGTAAGCCTGTATCATCAGCGTCCCCCTTTCTTTACCACTACTACTATAGTCAGAAATATGGATTCTGTCAATGAGGGAGGCACGAGGAATCACGCTAGC
>CAVEMF010000294.1:0-2986 GCA_963616715.1 Ruminococcus bromii
ACTTTCTCCCGTCTCATCCTTAATGATCATGACCGGGCAGGAGACGTGGTGAAGGACGTATTGGGAGACGGAGCCCATGACGATTTCTCTGAGGTTGCTGGCGCCGCGGCTGCCCATGAGGATCCAGTCGGGTCCGATTTCTTTGGCCGCCTGGGCGATGGTCTGGTGTGGCGAGCCGGCGCGGAGCTGGGGATGGATGGTGATGGTCTTGGGCATGTGGACGAGGTATTGATCCAACATTTCCTGGCCTTTGAGACGCAGGACTTCGGGGATGTAGCCGCTCATGGAGACGCGGTCGAAGGAGGTCATTTTTTCGTTGAGGTCTACCACGTGGAGCAGGGTGATGGCGGCGCCGGTGGCTTCGGCGATGGTAGCAGCCCAGCGGCAGGCGGAGATGGACTCCTTTGAGCCGTCTACAGGGACCAGGATTTGTTTCAGTTCTTTGTGTTTCATCATTATTTCTCCCATTCAGCGTTGAATGCGGTGAGAGTGGCTTCTTTTTCCAGGAGCTGCTCTCTACTCTTATGGAATTTGTAATAGAAATAGGCGAGGATCACGGCGATGTAGAGGAGGAAGGCACCTATTACATCGGGCATTTCCCATAGGTGGCTGCCGCGGATGATGATGTCGCGGACGAAATGGAATTCCCAGGTGAGTGGGAAGAAGTGGCCGATGGCGGTGACCCAGGAGGGGTTGAGGGACATGGGGAGTGACTGGCCGCCTAAGACGAAGCCAGCGGGGATCAGGAAGACCATGCGGCCACCGGCGACGCCGGGGTTTGCGGCGCCCCAGCCAAAGAGAAGGGAGAGAAGTCCCAAGGCGGGGAGGTATAAAAACTGGGCGAGGAAGAATTCCAATACATTCCCGCCAAAGACCATGTCGCCCCACACACGGAGCACGGCCAAGCCTACGAAGAAAGCCACCAGGAGGCAGCCCATGTAGGGGAGGAGCCGGATGATGAGAGTCGCCGGATTTCCTGTGCGAAGGAGGCCTTCCCACTCGCCGGTTTCTCTTAGCCTTGGCACCATGCCGATGGTGGCCAGGGTGAAGAACATGGAGGAGAACATGAAGAGGAAGCCTTGGACGACGCCGTTGCTGGCCGAGCTCGCGGGGTTGAAGAGGATACGTTCGCTAAGGCTCATGCCCGAGGCGGTGCTGCTTGAGGAAATGGTGGCGTTTTCCATGGCCACCAGAGAATTCATGGCAGAGCGGATATTCGCATCCAAGGAGGTGTTGGTGTTATCGCAGAAGAGGCCGATGGAAGTTTCCTCGCCGGCATAGTGCTTCTTTTCCAGCTCCTTGGGGAGTACGATGACGGCGTAATTTTTATCCTGGGCCATGAATGTCTGCGGGTCCTGGGCCGTATAGACCACAGAGGTCACTCGCATATTTGCTGAGGAGTCGATGCGGTTCACCATTTCCTGGCTATAGCGGGAGTGATCCAGGTCGATCACTGCCACCGGCACATCGCGGGCTACGTTATTTCCCAAGATGAGGGTGATGACAATGGTGACGAAGAGGGCCACGATGAGGCACACCTTTTCATAGGGCATGCCCATGCCGGAGAAGAGAAAGTTGATTTCACTTTTTAGAGAATTGATCATGATGTACCTCGATGGTCATGCCGGGGATCACATTGTCCACATGCTCCGTGTAGATGCGCACCTGGAAGCTGGTGATGTCGGCGGAGCTTTTTTCACGAGACATTTTGAAATCAGCAAACCCATCAGCCCGGGCGACGAGGCGGACGGTGCCCGGCACCTTGAGGCCGCCTGCAATGGTGGTGCCTTCGATGCTGCTGCCTTCCTTCAATGTGCCCAAATCATTTTCCGGCACGTAGATGTCGTAGTAGGTTCTTTCACTTTCCAGGAGAATGACCGGCGAATTGGGGGTGATCATTTCGCCTTCCTTGGCGATGACTTTCAGAATCTTGCCAGCCTCCGGCGCCCGGAGTACCAGGCGGCCCTGGTCGACTTTGAGTTCCTTCAGTGCCACTTCCAGCTGCTTCTTCTGCTGCTTCAGGCTGGCCAGCGTATTTTTCTGGTTGCTCACTTCAGCGCGCTGGTTCACGATGGTGGGGAGCACCAGACTGTCGGTGTCGCCGGTGTCTACCGCGCCGCCTAAGAGTTGGTTCAGGCCATTGGCTGCGGAAATCGCATTCGCCCGCGCCACTTCCATGCTATTTCTATAAGAGTCCAGCTCTTTATGGGAAATCGCGCCTTCCTCAGCCAGCTTTTCCATACGCTTGAAATCGGAGAGCTTCGTCTCGTAGGTGGAGTTCGCCGACTCGATGGCTGCCTTCTGCATATCGATCTGGCGGAAGGTCTGGATCTCCGTGGTGTCAGCCTGGGCAAATCCGATGTCGATGCTTTCGCTCTGTGCGGCGATCTGTGCATCCAGCTGCGCAATCTGGGCTTCGGTCTTTTCGATGGAGAGGTCAATGTCTGTGGAATCGATGACCATCAGTACATCACCCTTCTGCACATGGTCGCCTTCCTTCACTGCCTCGCGGATGAGCCGGCCGCTGACGGAGTCAAAGGACACCTTCACCTGCTCGGCGGTAAGGATCCCGTCCTTCCTGACCTTGGCCTGGGCCACCGGGTCAAAGCCCTGGTAGAGAAGCACCAGGCCGGATAGGACTAGAAGAATGACGAAGGTGATAAAAACTTTTTGCGGGCGCGTTTTCGCTTTCATGGGAAACTCCTTTGCAGAAACCTTCGATACCCATACCGTAGATTCCAACGAGAGAATGGAGAGAGTGTAATTCCAAACCGGCGAAGAAAAAGGGGGAAATGCTTTTCTTCTATTGGGGGGGCATACCGGCTAGGGAAAATTCTTTGGTTGAAATCCACGGGATGGATATCGAAATGAGATTAGTAGTAGTAGTTGCTAATGGTATTAGGTAATGGGGTAAAAATAGAATCCGCCGAAGCGGATGAAATATGAGGATGGATGAGAGGATCGCTGAAAGTTAGGAGTGAGGAGT
>CAVEMF010000295.1:0-2968 GCA_963616715.1 Ruminococcus bromii
TCCGCCGGCCGAAAAATAAACAAGAACTCCAAAAAATCAAAGGCATAGGCCCGGCGAAAGCCGAGCGCTATGGCGATGCGTTTTTGGATGTCATTTGGAATAAGGATTGAAAAGGGAGGAGTGAGGAATTAGGAGTGAGGAGTGAAGGTGCGCCACACAATTCATAAAGCGGCGCGAGTTTTTGAAATAGGAACGCGCGCACCTTTCTCCCCACTACCGTAAACCGTTTACCGTGTAACCGTTCACCGGCTCTTTTACCGATAGCGAGCCTTCAGACGATACACCTTCTGTGTAAGAGCTTAGTGCTCCACGGCTCGCTATCGGTAGCATGCGCGGTTAACGGTTACACGGTAAACGGTTTACGGTAATGGGGAAGCAGGTAGAAGCGCTGACTTTTTAAACTTGCGGCGCTTCTTAATTTGTGCGCCGCCCCACCACTCCTCACTCCTCCCTTCTAACTCCTCACTTTCGGAACGCACGTCCTTATCCCTTATGCCCTTTACCCATGAAAGGAGCCCATCATGAGCCTTGCAGACCAGAAATATCTGGCAATCATACAAAACATTTTAGACAGCGGCGCCTTGGGCGACAACCGCACCGGCATGCCGGCCTACAAGCTGCCGCACCAGATCATGCAATTTGATTTGGAAAAAGAATTTCCTATCCTCACCACCAAATTCGTAGCCTTCAAGACCGCAGTGAAAGAAATCCTCTGGATCTGGCAGAAGCAGTCCAACGACGTGCGAGAACTCCAGAAATGGAACTGCCACGTGTGGGACGAATGGATGCGCGAAGACGGCACCATCGGCAAAGCCTACGGCTACCAGCTGGGGAAATACCACCAGGTGGACACGCTCCTCGAAACCTTGAAGAAAGATCCCCAGAGCCGCCGCATGGTGGTGGACCTGTGGAACGTCCACGACCTCCCCGACATGGCTCTCCAGCCCTGCGCCTTCCTCACCATGTGGGACGTCTCCGATGATGGCCGCTTGAATTGCATGCTGGTGCAGAGAAGTGGCGACATGGGTCTTGGCGTGCCATTCAACATGAGCCAATACGCCGCTCTCGTGTGCATGATCGCCCAAGTCAGCGGCCTGCGCCCCGGCCTCTTCACTCACGTCATCAATAACGCCCACATCTACGCCAACCACGTAGACCAGCTAAAGCTCCAGCTCACCAGGCTCCCCGAGGCTTACGAGGCGCCCAAGCTTATCTTGAACCCGGACATCAAGAATTTCTATGATTTCCAGCCCGAAGACATCCGCCTGGAAAACTATCAGCACCACGACAAGATCGCCATGGAGGTATCCGTATGAGCCTCTCCCTCATCGTCGCCAAAGCAAAGAACGGCGTCATCGGCAAAGACAACCGGCTCATCTGGCACCTCTCCGACGACCTCAAGCGCTTCAAAGCCCTCACCATGGGCCACCCCATCATCATGGGCCGCAAAACCTTCGAGAGCCTCCCCAAAGTCCTCCCCGGCCGCACCCACTACGTGCTTACGGGAAATAGAAATTATAAAGTCCCCGAAGGCGTCCTCCTCTTCCATGATGCGAAAGAACTTCTCTCCGCCCTCCCGGAAGGCGAAAACTTCCTCATCGGCGGCGCCCGCATGTACGAAGAACTCCTCCCCTACGTAGACACCCTCTACATCACAGAAATAGAAAAATCCTACGAAGGCGACGCCTACTTCCCTGAGCTCGACCCGTCCGCTTGGGACCTTAGCGAAAAAGTGGAAGGCGAAGGACCTATCCCTTACGCCTTTTGTACCTATAAAAGGAAATAAAAAAAGCCGCTCCCAGGAGCGGCTTTTTGATGTGACAGGAAATCAGCAATCAAATGGCAAGTTGATGTTCTTTGGCAATTCTTTCCACCTCTTCTATGGAAAGATGGGTGGCGTCTGTAATCATATGCATGGGTGCTTTGTTTTTTAAGAGAGAAAGAGTAAACTGGGTAGTTAATTCGTCACGTTCCTCCTGACGGATTACTTCCTTTGCTCGTTCTGCATTCCATTCAAAATTAACCATATCAAGCACCTCGCTTCCATACACATTATACCATAGGAAGCTAAAATAAATTTTTGTATGTGCGGTGCTTTCTTTAGAAAGAAGGTGCCTGAATGACAGGGGGGATCTTGTTGAATAGTGAGGAGTGGTAGAGCGGCGTACAAATTAAGAAGCGCCGCAAGTTTGGAAAGTCAGCGTCTTTACCAGCTTCACGAGCAATGTTGTTAAGTTAAGGATTTTATGCTGAAGGTTTACATATATTTGTTACTTTGTCCTTACATGAGTAGACCCTTGGAGAAGGGCCCTCCATAGGGCCGGATAGAAATGCACCGTAGGTGCATGCTCAGCACTAGCCCAAAGCATGCCAGCTGACTCACCCGCCTCCCCGCGCTGTCATCCCGAGCGCAGCCGAGGGATCCATTCAGCACCAGCCCTTTGCATGCCCGCGGTCACGACTCTTCCGCGCGGACTCCTTTCGCATAGCGCTATCATCAAACGCTTTTCCCGTTTCCCGCTATGGGGGATAGATCCGAGGGCAACGCTTGGGATGACAGGCAAGAGAAGCGGATGAGTCAGCTGGCATGCTTACCGCTACTGCTGAGTATGCGCCTTCGGCGCATTTCTATCCGGCGCTATGGAGGGCCCTTCTCCAAGGGGCTACTCACGTAAGGCCAGAGTAACATAGAGGGCCTAAGCTTTCGGCGTCTCGTGGGGCGGGCTTACAAGCTCTAAGCTCCTAGCTCAAAGCTGTGAGAAAGCAGGAACGCGCGCCGGGGGCCACCGACTACCGATCACTAAGGCGATAGCGGTAATTGTTCTAGGTGAGTCAGGCGTCAAACGCGCCCCCTGATCACTGATCACTGATCACTGACCATCCACCTTCGACCATGCTCCCACTTTCACCACCCCTAAACCATAAATAAAATATGACTTGAAAATTAATAATCTCATATGATATACTA
>CAVEMF010000296.1:0-2965 GCA_963616715.1 Ruminococcus bromii
TCAAAGAAGCCTTGAAAATACTCCCCGACTGTGATATATATGAAAAGATTGATACTTAATGGCTAATAGCCTTTTATTACAAGGAGGAATCCCCCAATGTTCGGAAATAAAGCACAGATGCAGAGCATGCTGAAAAAAGCCCGCAAAATGCAGGAAGACCTGCAGAAGAAGCAGGAAGAATTGAAGAAACAGACTGTCGACGTATCCGTCGGCGGCGGCGCTATCTCCCTCTCCATGAGCGGCGAACACCAGATCACATCCCTGAAGATTTCCAAAGACGCCATCGACCCCAATGATCCGGAAATGCTCGAAGACCTCATCACCACCGCTGTGAATGAAGCCGGCAAGAAAGCAGACGAAATGGTTTCCAAGAGCATGAGCGAAGTCACCGGCGGTCTCGGACTTCCCGGCGGCATGTTCTAATGAATAAAGAACTGGAGCAAGTGGCTGAGCAGTTTCGCAAACTTCCCGGCATCGGCGTGAAAAGCGCCCGCCGCCTCGCCTATTTCATGATGGAGCGGCCGGAAAAGGATGTACAGGATTTCTTAAACACCATCCGCAATGCCCGCAGCAAGATTTGCTACTGCTCGGTATGCTGCAATCTTTCCACCAGCGACCCCTGCCAGGTGTGCAGCGATGACCGCAGGGACCACTCCACCATCTGCGTGGTCGAGCAGCCCCAGGACATGATGGCCATCGAGCAGACCCAGGAGTACCGCGGTCTGTACCACGTCCTCCACGGCGCCCTCTCCCCCTTGGACGGCATCGGCCCGGAGGATCTCAAGATCAAGGAACTCCTCCGCCGCCTCGAAGATGACAGCGTGAAGGAAATCATCCTGGCCACCGACCCGGACACCGAAGGCGAAGCCACTGCCTTCTACCTCTCTCGCCTCATCAAGCCCACGGGCATCAAAGTCAGCCGCATCGGCCGCGGCATCCCCATCGGCGGAGACATCGGATTCGTAGATAGCCTCACCTTGGCCGGCGCTGTGGAAAACAGAAAAGAGCTCTAAGGAGGTCCATATGCTAGAAGCACTAGGCGGTCTTGGCGGCTACGGCATCACCAGCGTGATTATCGTGGCCCTCGCATTTTTCCTATTTGCCAAGTTTGTGAAGAAAATCATAGGAAATATCATCATGGGCGGCATCCTCTTCTGGCTGCTCAATACCTTAGGCATCACCCACATGGTCTGGGATACCACCAGCGGTATCGTAGTAGCCATCCTAGGCATCCCCGGCACCCTGATCCTGGCGGTGATCAATATATTGTGAATACAGCAAAAGCGTGAATATCTCCGGTAGGAGATGTTCACGCTTTTTAGCTTAGAAATTTAGGGATAAGGGATAGGGGATAAGGGATAAGGACGTGAGCACCTGCATCCTCATAGCTAGGAGCTTGGAGCTTGGAGCTTGTAAGCCTCTCGCCCGAGACGCCGAAGAAAATAAGCCTCAATATATCAGCGAGTATTCTTCTCGGCGTCTCGTGGGGCGAGCTTACCGGCTCCTAGCTCCAAGCTCCTAGCTATGAGGAAGCAGGTTCGCGGGCCTTATCCCTTATCCCCAACCCCTTATCCCTAATCGAAAACGGCCGCCCCCGCACCAACGGGGACAGCCGTTTTTTCTTATTCCTTATCCTTCTTTTCCACTTTCTTCAGCACCACCGAGGAGCCCTGTTTCTCTGCTTCGAAACGGTCCTCTTCGCTCAAGTGCTCGGAGTCGAGCACGATTTTCACGCCCATGCGGTCCAGCATCTCATCGATGGTATGCTGGGTCTTATACAATTCGCCCATATGTACACCTCATATTTCTAAAAATTTCTAAAAGTCAAATGTGATCCTTCCACTCATAGCTTTCCTTCTTGCGGGACAGTCTCCACAGGAAGACCGCTACCGTCCAGCCGGTGACACCGGCGAGGATCATGGTATCCGGCTCCGCTCCCGTCGATGCGAGCGCTGCGCTGTGAAGGCTTGCCATCCCCGCGCCGATGCCGCCGAAGTAGAGAGCGAGCGACGCTGCCAAGGAAATATAGGAAGCCGCGAGGCCTGCTGCCACCTGACGCATGCGGGTGAGGAGGAATCCTGCCACCTGCAGCACCAGAGAGAGACCAAGGCCTGCCCAGAAATATGGCACCTCCGATACCGAGCTATTCAAAACGAAAGCGGTGACGATAAAGAGCACCAGACTCAGCACAGAAGAAACCAGGAACGCTGCGCGGAACCTTTCGCCCAGCGGATTCACCACCTTCGCCGCCCCAAAAAGAGAACCAATCTGGAAAGCCGCCAGGATGAACCACAACGCACTCACGATCCCCAAACCGGAGAAAAGCCCTCCATCTGCGGAAACAAGAGAGCCAGCAAAGAGTCCGAAGGCCCCCATAGAAATCACAGAGAAAGCGCAAAGCCCTTTCATGACGAGAGCATTCCCCAAAGATTTCCGACCATAACAGCCGGCGATACGAAGGATCGCACCAAGACCCACCAGCCCCATCAAAAGAGCCACAGGAAACGGGGATACCCCGCCGGCAATCGGCACAGCCGCCCCCATGAGAAGAAGGCCCATGAAGAACCAGGCCTCATTCCCATCGATCCCCGGCTTCATGACGCCCAAAGCCGCCTCGTTCTCCTCCTGATTTCTACAAACAAAAGGAGCCGCCAAAGAAAGCCCCCAGTCACAAGACTCCAAAAGCATATACATTCCCAAAAATCCAAGGGGTGCCAAAAGCACATTCGAATCCATACTTATCCTCCGGTTGTCACGTTAAAAGTTGTAGTAAGTGTAGTGGGTTTAGTGGTTCAGTGATCAGTGATTAGTGATCAGGACGCGTTTTCCGTTACCTCCGCCCTTCCTTTAAAAGGCGATATTAAGAGAAAAGATATGCTGAGAGTAAGAATAAATTTGTTAATCTAGCCTTACGTGAGTAGACCCTTGGAGAAGGGTCGCGCGATAGCGCCGGATAGAAATGCGC
>CAVEMF010000297.1:0-1603 GCA_963616715.1 Ruminococcus bromii
CTCAGAGAGTGTGTATGCGCTGCCGTCCTCCAGGGTCACCGTGAGGCGGGCGGCGGTGATCCGCATTTCTCCGCCGGAGAGAGCGCCTTTGCCAAAGATAGAAACCTCAGCGCCTTTGGTGAGCTCGCCCACTTTTTCCGATGTCTCTGTGGGTTCTTGATAGAGGAAAACCTTGTCCGCCTGCACGCGCCCCGCGGTGGGCGCCATCCAAATTTCATTTTTGGAAATCACAGCGCCGCCTTCCTCATGGACGCGACCATAGTCCAGCTTGTCCGACAGATTCCACGCCCCGTCAGTGCCTTCCGGATACTCCTTCGTCACCAGGAGCACCGCTTCCCAGGCATTCGTCCGCGGGTGGGTGAGCTTCACGTGGTGGCGTCCCAGCTTCAGCGCCGGGATGTCGTAGATCCACGTGGTCCCCTCCTTCTCCGATGGGCCGGAGAGTTTCTCGCCGTCCACCTCGATGGCCGTGTCCTCTCTCACAATAAATTGTACCCGCCGGGTCTCATTCATTTCCTCAGCGGCGATCAAGACGCCACTCTCCACCGGTGCCGGCCCCTCGGCAAAGACAGGCGCCGAAAGGCAGAGGAGCAAAGCCGATGCGGCGATGAGTTTCTTTGTATTTCGTTTCATAGGTATGAGCTCCTTTCGTTGTAGAGTCGGGGCGCGTCTAGCGCCAGTGCATACATAGAGATGCTTCCTCCATTGACTTAGTGGTCGGTAGTCGGTAGTCGGTAGTCGGGACGCGATTGACTGCTTGCCCATTCACACTCAAACCGTTAGTGTTTTCCCATCATCCGGCCTTCGGCCACCTTCTTCTAAGAAGAAGGCATAGGCAGACGGCTCGCTGGCGCCAAATGCGCCCCGACTACCGATTACCGACTACCGACTACTAGGCCGATAGCGATTGTATGTGAATGGGGCTACAGTCAAACACGTTCACCCCATACACCAAAACGCTTCGGAGTCTTACCTCTCCGAAGCGTTTTTTCTTACCGTACTGCCACGGTCAGGGTATTGAAGGTGCTTTCTCTCATTTCCAGATCCACATCGGTTTCCCGCTGCAGGAGGTCGTAGAGAGTGGTGGGTGAGCCAGCGTATTTCACCGAAATGGTGGCGCGGTTATTTGCGTAACTATTGAGATTCGCTCCGTTCACGCCGGGCACAGAGGTGAGGGCGCGCTTCACGCGGTTCACATCGTTGATGCTATTTGCAATGACCGTGAGCTCGAAGCCCTGGCCGCTGACGCCGTAGGCGCCCATCAGCTGGCCCACCAGGTAGTCGCCCATCTTTTCGCCGGCCTGGGCCAGCGCCTTCTTGGCTGCGATGGCTTCGGCAATGTCCGCGCCGCTGCCATAGGTGCCTTCGGTGGCGATGATCTGTCCCGTGCGAGCGATGTACATCTTCGCTTCGAGACGTGCGCGGCAGGAAACCACACCGGTCCTAGGCCCCCGACTATACCGGCTGCGGCTGGGGAGGAACTGGTTCACGTCGCCCACGTATTCACTGAAAGCTTCGCCGACCACCAGGATATCCGCCTGGAAAGTGCTTGCCAGCTCCTGCAATTCATCGGCCGTCATGTATTCCGGCTGGTTATAATTCC
>CAVEMF010000297.1:1613-2957 GCA_963616715.1 Ruminococcus bromii
CATAAATTCCGGCCGATTATAGTTCCAACGCTTCTCACTGATGTCGATCACATTTTGGAAACCCGCTTCCACGAATTTCTTCACCACCGCCGTTTCCCCGGCGGGGTCAAGGAGCCGGCGGCGCAGGTGGGTCTCCGGGATCACCACGGCGATCTTTGCATCGCGCATATTGACATCGATGATCTTGTGCCGCATGAGCTCGCTCATCAGCTTCGAGTCCGGGCTGGTATTTACATTCACCGCCGCGGTAACTTTATAGCCGCCATCCGCAGTGGGATAGGTCGCTAAGACCTGCATATCCTCTACGTAGCCTTCGCAGCTGGCATAGATGGTATCGGAAACAAGCTCATAATTTTTCGTCAGCGTCTGGGAATCGATGAGACTGCCCACTGATTCTTCCACCGCATTTCTCATGGCGTCCCGCTCTGCCTCGGTCTGACTCATGCCGTAACCATCGACGGTCACCGTCTTGGCCATGGCACTGCCGCCGCACAAGAGGAAAAGGGACAGCGCAAGGGCTAAGGATTTCTTCATTTCACGACCCTCTTCACCTTGTCACCGGTCTTGATGAGACCTTTGCCGTCCGTGATGGTGCAAACAGAGTGAGAATCCTTCACTTCATTGACTTTCACTTTGCCCAATTCCACTTCTTCTACGGCGATGAGTTCCTGGGTCACCGGGTGAATGATCGGCTTGCCATCGCGGTAAGCCACCAGTTTTTCGCCTTCCTTCAGGCCATTTTCAAATCCCAGGTCTACATAGAGCTGCTCATTATTTACATAAATAACGGTACCGGTCAGCGGGTTGTGCTTATTGATGAGTTTCATGATGTCATCGGCTGCATCGCTGGTGGCATTGCTGATGATCATATCCGCATCGGTGTGGTCGCCCTGGAAGGTGGCTACGCTCTTGGAGCCTTCTACCATTTCAGCAATCTTGATGATGCCGGTTCTGTTGTCGATGAATTTGAAATTGAATTTCACCACGCCGCGGGTGCCTTTGTAAAGGATATTATTGAAGGGACCTACGTCTGCGGAAACCACACTCCCCAGGATGGTATAGTCCGTGCCGGTGAGGTTACCGAATTCGATGGCGTTCGCGCCCACGAGACCGCTAGAAGAGAGGCCTTGCTCGCGAAGAACGTTGTTCAGGCTCGTGCGTTCAGCCACTTCATAGCTGCCACTCTGCACCAGAATCGTTTCCAGATGGGCTTCCAATTCTCTAGCCGCTTTCTCCTCTAAGCGATAACCATTGGAATCAATCGGCATCACGGCCACGATCTTCTTAGCCGCAAAGGACGTGTCCCCTGCCAGGAAACTGAAAAGCATCGCCATAGCTGCGATG